>CAXABH010000051.1:0-9074 GCA_963966925.1 uncultured Rhodobacterales bacterium | reverse complement strand
TGGAAAAGTGCCCACAACACCTGCTTGGCATGCTGAAATTACCATGTCAGGGCCTGTGACAAGAAACATAGGGGCACAAATCGCAGGCAGACGCAGGCGTGATTTAATTGCGTCCGTACGATCATGGATAGACAGAGTCGGTGTGGTCATGAAATTTTGGTTTCCTGTTCGCTGACTTTAGGACCAATGTAAATGATGTTAGGCTGTAACAAACACTTGGTAAAGTTCAACGTGCTTTCATGGATGACGAAGTAAAGATGATGAGCGCCATCCAAATCATCGGAAAGGCCACTTTCTTTTCCCACCCAAATTCTTCTCCGAATACGAAAACGGCGACTAGGAATATCAACGTAGGTGCGATGTACTGCAACATTGCAATCGTCGAAAGTTTCAGTAATTTCGCGCCATTCGCATAAACAATCAATGGGACTGCTGTTACCATTCCACACCCCACCAACAATAGGGTTGTCGATATATCGATAGAAGTGAAATGGTTTGCGCCCGTGCTAGACAGGTATACCAAATACACAATCGCAACAGGGCTAAGCAATAACACCTCTAACAAAAAGCCTTGATTGGGCCCGATCGGTAGTGAACGTTTAAACAGGGCATAAAATCCCCAAGTCACTGGCAAAATAAGAGATAGCCAAGGCAAAGAGCCAATTTCATAGGTCAAAATCGCAACTGCAAACACGGTCAATAAGATTGCAACCCACTGACGATGCGTTAGTTTTTCACCCAACAGCGCAAACCCCAAGAAAACGCTGAATAGCGGATTGATGTAATATCCCAGTGCCGCATCCAACGCCCGATCTGTTGTGATGGCATATACATATGTCAACCAATTCACAGATATCAGCGTGGCCGTCAGCAGTGCCATGCCCATAACCTTTTTCGATTGAAGTGCGTTTTTTAAATCTGCTGTTCGGCGCAAAGCGGCCAGAACAATGATGGCAACAGGTACGGACCAAATAACACGATGTGCCACCACTTCTGCCGCAGGGACGTGCGATAGCGCCTTCATATAAATCGGCAAGAAACCCCACAATAGATATGCCACAATTGCAAAGGCAAAGCCCTTGGGATGATCAACCTTATCAATTGGCATAAATGGGCTCTTATATCTGGGTTAACGGGATCGATTTGGGCGTAAGATTGTCAAAAACAGTTCTTTTGAACTGATGACAGCGCCTCCAATGATGAACACACAACCCCAGAACACGCTCCAAGTCAACGTACCCATTCCGAATACTATTAACACAATGGTTGAGATTAAAGGTGCGGCATATGAAATTGCACCCAAAACTTGGATATCGCCATGCTTTGTGCCGTAGTCCCATGCAAAAAATGCCAAACCTACCGGAAATAACCCAAGGCCAATCACGGCCAACCATTCGATCATGTTCGCTGGCATGATGGTTTCTTCAAACACCAAATGCGCAACGAAGGACAATACTGCCACAACAACACAAAACGCACCTACAGTATCCGTGGGAACCGTTCCAAACCTGCGATTTAAAACGGAATACCCTGACCAAGTGAACGCACAGGCCAAAGCAAGGAAATAGCCAAAATATTCCGACCGCTTCAATTCTAAACCTGCTGAACCCGACACCAACACAACCGTTCCAACCAATCCAGAAATGGCCCCGATCACATGAAACCAGCGAAGCTTTTCCCCCGGCAATAGCGCCGAAAACACGACAATTAACAACGGCCACAGATATGCGATTAATCCTGCTTGCACAGGTGGGGCGCTTTTCAGGGCAAGAAAATACAAAAAATGATACCCAAACAACCCGACAACACCCAGCACCCATGCACCAAGGGGTTGGTGCAAATGTGCAGCAATATTTTCACCCCGTATGACCCATTTGCAGACCATCAATAGTCCACCAATGGAAAACGCAATTGCTGTTAACAAAAACGGCGGCACATCACCACTCAGCGTTGTGAACAGGGCCAAAACACCCCACATCAAAACGGCTGTTGCGCCAACAGCCGTGGCGCGTGTGCGTGATACAATGGACATGCAGGTTCCTTATAAACCGATGGACACACCGTCTTGAATAACGGCGGGATCATAGGCTTTTCTTGCGAATACCTTGCGCACCATTGGTTCAAAATATTCTAATGGTTTTGTTGGATATTCTGGATCAAACGATGATTGATCCCAGCGTTCACAAAACTTTGCGCATGTATCAAAACATGGATGATCACGGTAGCGATCACGCGCATCTTTATCCCAACCGTAGTGATGCGCATAATACAACATTTGGAAAATACCGTGGTGTTCGATTACCCATGACACTTCCCATCGAACAAAGGGACGAACGACTTCTGCAGAAAACCGATCATGGTTTTGGGGGGCCAACCCATCGCCAATATCGTGTAAAAGCGCCCCAACAATCCAATCAATATCCACACCGTCTTCCTCAGCGCGCGTAGCGGACTGCAAGCCATGCTGAAGCCGTGTAATGCTATAACCTTCCAGTGTTGTTTTTCCATGACGACGTAACTCATCCAGCACCCGATCTGCTGTCATTGCCAAATAGGGTTTTTCCAATTCGTGAAGAAGTTCATAGTCTTCCTTGGTGCCATCTTTCATTTGGGTAAATGAAACAGTTTTGTTTTGGATCGACATATTACTCTCCCTTGGCTTAATTGGCTGTATGCTATCCTACACCAGTTGTCGCATGTGCTATAGCAGTGTTGGCATAATCCCATCCAGCAAATATCCGAAGTTTGCGACGCAGGTATTCAATCTGCGACGTAAAAATCATCAAACTTTCTTAGGTGTCTGAAAACGCTGCAGCGGCCCCAATTAGAACGACCAGAAGCGATATTCGCACGGTCCATACATAAATTGTCATCAAGCTGGCCCGTGGCGGAGTGCCAGCTCGCATCGAACGCAGAGTTTCAAGATTGGCACCTAAAGAACAAATTAATATCAACGTCGCCCCAAACAATTTTGCGTGAAACGCGCCTGATGTCGGTAATCCACCGTAAATAATCTCGCTTAACAAATAGCCCGTTACCCACAACGTCAAAACAGCAATGAGCGCAAGTAATCCCATCAAACGCAGGCTTTGCACCACTTCTACCGAGGGACGCTGTTGATTTCGTTTGTGAACATATTGAAGCACCCATCCACCAACTCCAAGGCTACCCGCAGCCCATAGCGAAATAAAGTGAAGTGTTTTTAGAAATACCAGCATGTCGTCGTCTTCCTGAACAGCATCCAACCACTTTCACACTGTCGGAAAGTTTGGCCGCATGTCCAGTTATACTTTTCATCAGGCACGTAAAAAACTTTGGATTGACTGGCACAATCGGTAATAACATATTTGCCAAAATTTGGAGGTGCGCGATGGACGGTCAAAACTTACTTCACTGGCAGGAAAGAATAGACCTTGCCGCAGCGTTTCGATGGGCCGCGCGGCTAAATATGCATGAAGCTGTGGCAAACCACTTTAGCCTGTCCGTAAATGAAGACGGCACACAGTTCCTAATGAATCCCAATCAAAAACATTTTAGTCGTATCAAAGCATCTGACATGTTGCTGTTGGATGCAAATGATCCAGACACTATGAACAAACCAGGTGCACCTGATCCGACGGCATGGGGGTTGCACGGTTCAGTTCACCGTCAGTGTCCGCATGCAAAATGCGTCATGCACGTGCATTCGATACATGCGACCGTGCTTGCTTCACTGGCAGATAGTAGGTTACCGCCAATTGATCAAAATACGGCTATTTTTTACGAACGATACGTCATTGATGATGGCTTTGGTGGTTTGGCCTTTGAAGATGAGGGCATGCGGTGCGCTGGAATGCTTCAAGATCCGAAAATAAAGGTCATGATCATGGGGAACCATGGTGTGTTAATCTTGGGTAAAAACGTCGCCGATACATTTAATCGCCTGTATTATTTTGAAAGAGCCGCAGAAACATACATTCGCGCGCTGCAAACCGGTCAACCACTTCGGGAATTATCGCACGAAATCGCGGCAAAAACCGCCGCCGAACTGGATGATTATCCCGATCAAGCAGAAAGCCATTTTTCTGAGCTGAAAGCAATCTTGGATGAAGATGGTAGTAACTATAGTACCTGATTATATTGCATTTTGGATGTACAAATTCACGTAAATCGTGCATGACGCGCGCCTAAATCGAAGGACAAACAATATTGGATCATTCATTTTCCCTAAGTCGAAGACTGTTTGCTGAGGCGTTGGGCACCTTGCTGCTGGTTGCGACTGTTGTCGGCTCGGGAATAATGGCGGATGCCCTGTCAGATGATGTGGCTGTATCGCTGCTTGGAAATACCATTGCGACAGGTGCGATCCTATTTGTCCTGATCACAATTTTTGGTCCAGTATCTGGCGCACATTTCAACCCAGCTGTTTCATTTATATTCTTTCTTCGGGGTGATTTGGCGGGGGCGATGACCCTGTATTATATCACTGTGCAAATTATCGGTGGTATCTTGGGCACATGGGCAGCGCATACAATGTTCGAAGTGCCAATTTTGCAAATATCAACAGTTGATCGTAGTGGATTTGGGAATTGTGTTAGTGAAATAATCGCAACCTTTGGTTTGGTATTTGTCATCTTCACAGCAATTTCGCAGAAATCAAAATCCATTCCAATGTTGGTTGGCATGTACATCTCAGCCGCCTATTGGTTCACGGCATCCACCTCATTTGCAAATCCCGCAGTTGCGATTGCGCGTTCGCTATCCGATACATTTGCGGGTATACGACCAATAGAACTTTTCATGTTTATTCCAGCCGAATTTGCGGGGGCCTATATGGCGTTTATCATTGGTGGCTGGCTGTATCGCGCTAAAAGTTAAGCGTATTCATCCACTGTAATGACTCATCCGTTGTGCCCTTTGGTCGATATTCAGCGCCGCAAAAACCATTCCAATGCGTATCTAAACACTTAAAAACAGAAACAAAATCTAGGTCTCCGTGATCAGGCGTGCAACGATCAGGTACTGACGCAAATTGAACATGACCCACAAAATCAAGCACATCTTGGAATCTTTTGATTGAACTGCCTTGTTGTCGTTCAATGTGATAGAAATCAAACATCAGTTTGATATCAGGCACACCGATTTCATTGATGATATCGATCGCTTGATCAACAGTTTTCAAAAAATACTCAGGCACATCATAGGCATTAATGGGTTCGATCAAAATCTGAATTCCTGAACCTTGAGCAATGCGCAATGCATAGGTCAAATTATCCAGAAACGTTTCATGTGCGGTTGGACCAGATGCCTTACCTGCCATGACGTGAACATATCTGGCCCCCAGCACCCGCGCCTGATCAACGGCTAGATCAATTGCGCGCTTGGCCTCATCCCGCCGATCTGGCAGCGCGCAAAGTCCAAAATCACCATCTTGTGTGCGGCCTGGAACGGTATTTAACGAAAGCAAAGGAAGATTTGTTTCAGTTAGTGCCGATTTGATATTTTCAATGTCTGTAGGATCCGGCCAATGCATTTCAACGGCACTAAACCCCGCATCAGCGGCGCGTATGATGGCCTGATCGATCGGCAGTTCAGTCCATAAAAATCCTAGGTTTGCCGAGACGCGCACCCCACTCATTTGATCCACTGAACGCCTGCACTCTTTAAACTGCGGATCATCGCATCCCAGGTTACATTAACGTATTCATGCGGGCCCTCGTCTGGGACTGCTGTATATTTTGTGAGTGACTCGATTGCGTCCTGATCTGGGATGATTGGTTTTGATGACGCGCTTAGAATATCAACTTGGATTTTGCAGGCGGCCTCTAGAATGTAAAGATAATAGAATGCTTCTGCCACAGTGCGCCCTGCTGCAAGTAGCCCATGGTTGTGCATAATCATTAACCATTTATCATCTAAATCGCGGGCCAGTCTGCGACACTCCTCTGCGCTGTCGGGCGCATAGGCATAGGGATGATAACACATCAGC
The DNA here is from genome assembly GCA_963966925.1 of uncultured Rhodobacterales bacterium. Taxonomy (GTDB): domain Bacteria; phylum Pseudomonadota; class Alphaproteobacteria; order Rhodobacterales; family Rhodobacteraceae; genus HIMB11. The sequence continues at coordinate 3,106 of CAXABH010000051.1, read as the reverse complement.
CCTAGTATCTCCATCGCATATTGCGACAGTGGCAACAATCCTTCGCCCATCCCCGAAACTGCAGCACCTGCGCGCGTGTGACTGTGTAGTGCTACGTTCACCTCTGGGCGCGCACCCAAAACGGCAGTATGAATTGCGTGGCCTGCCTGATTATACGGGTAATCCCCCTGAACCACATTACCATCAAAATCGACTTTGATCAGATTGGATGCCGTAATTTCATCAAACAACAAACCGTACGGATTAATAAGATACTGGTCAGTTGTCCCCGGCACCCGCGCACTAAGGTGGGTAAAAATTAAATCGGTCCAACCAAATTTTACAAACAGGCGATAACACGCCGCCAAATCGCAGCGCACCTGCCATTCTTCGTCCGTGATGTTCTGATGTCTGGTCATTTAATTACAGCGTTATCCAACGCCCCTCATCGCTTGAATCTTGGATCGCTTGGATCGCGGTTTCAAATAATAGCCCATCCTTAAAGTTTGGATAAGCGCTGTCATCTTCAAGGATTGCTTTCACAAATGCACCAACTTCAATGATTTTCATTTCATTGAAACCCACGTGATGCCCAGGCGCGGGACAAAAATTCCCAAAAAACGGATGATAAGGTCCGATCAAAACGGTTTTATACCCATTGGTGGACATTTCGGAATTGCCGTCCATTTCGAACAGTTGGAATTCACCCATACGTTCCTGATCAAATTTGATCGCACCCTTGGTTCCCGTAATTTCAAAGCCAAGGTTCATTTTGTGCCCCTGACCTAACCAAGACGTATGCATTGTGAACAAAGCACCGCTTTCAAATGTTCCAAGTGCGGAAAACTGATCATCTGTCTCAACCTGACGCATTTCACCCGTGGATGCATCGGGGCGTTCAGTATGAATGGTTTGCAATCGACTGACGACCTCTTTGAATGGGCCACATAACCAAATTGCCATGCTGATCAGGTGACTACCCATGTCACCCAGCGCACCTTTGCCGCCGCCCTTTTTCGTCAGCCGCCACGAATGAGGAACGTTTGGATCACACATGAAATCTTCTAAATAGATGCCATTAAAGTGGGTGATTTCACCAATACGACCTGATGCAACCAAATCTTTGATCGCAAGCAAGCTGGGGCTTTTCATATAGTTGTACCCTAGCATGGTTTTAACACCATGTTTTTTCGCAACTGAAACCATTGCGCGCGCATCCGCCATGGATGTCGCCATAGGTTTTTCGCACCATATATGTTTACCAGATTTTGCTGCGGCCTCAGCCATTTCCCAATGGGTAAAATTAGGTGTGCAAATACTGACGACATCAATATCATCTGCCTCGCAGACCTCGCGCCAATCGCCCGTTACGCGCTGGAAATCAAAGCGGTTCGCATGCAGATCACGTGTGTCTTCATCCGTATCGAATAAGGCAACTAATTCGACATCAACCGGCCAATTGAACGTCGCCTTACCACGCTGCCAGGCCTGCGTATGTGTTCCGCCCATGAAACCCATACCCAAAACGCCAACGCGTAATTTTTCTAGTCCCACTTTATTTTCGGGTTGCCCCGCGATGTGAATTTCACGTTTCATTTGTGATCTCTAACCCTGCAGTTGCGCAAACATCTAATATGTTTTGATAGCCTTTTTGTGAGTATTCGTATGGAGGCGCCTTGGCAGGATCCTGTTCCGCCTCAACAACAATCCAACCATTGTAATCAGCCGCCTTAAGTTTCTGGGCAACGGATAGAAAATCGATGCACCCGTCCCCCGGTACCGTGAATGCGCCTGCGATCACCGCATCCAGGAAGCTGCGGTTATTTTCACGTACATCTTTGACGATTTCTGGACGAATATCTTTGAAGTGCACATGGTGAATACGATCCATCCACCGATCCATTGTGCGCGCAATATCGCCACCACCGAATAGCAAATGGCCCGTATCGAAACACAGATTCACTTCAGTACCGCTATATTCCATCAACCAATTCACGTCATCTTCGCTTTCGATCATAGAGCCCATATGGTGATGATAGGCCATTGGCATACCGCGATCCTGCATCCATTTCGCAACTTCAGTCAGTTTTTCGGCATAAGCTTTGATTTCATCACGTGTTAACTGCGGACGATCGTTGACAGGAACGTCAATCATACCTTGCACAGTATTTGAGCATTCGGCGAAAACGATGCAGGGCGCATTCAGTGCAATAAATTGATCAACCTGTTGTTGAACCGCATTACACTCTTCAGGTGCGCTATTATTCAGCAAATTACCGCTGCACCACCCACCGCACAGGCCAATATCATATTTTTCCAAAAAGGATCGAAGACCATCAGTGTCATTTGGCATCCGCTGCCCACGTTCAACGCCCGTGTAACCAATGTCACTTGACTCCTTCAGAGCCTGCTCCATCGTGAAATCTTTGGTCAAATCGGGCAAATCATCATTTTGCCAAGCAATTGGAGATATTCCAATTTTAACTGTCATGCGGTTATCCTTAATATTTATGGCGAAACATCGGTGTTCTGCGATGATTACGTCAGATGGTATTCAACTGCCACTGCAAACCTTTAGGTGCTTTTATCATGCCGTGCGACGTTGATTAAGAGCATCAAGTTGTGTTGCAAATTGTTGGTTTTCAATTCCCTGGGTTACAGCGTCTGTCAAAATCTGTGCCTGCGTTATGGGGGCTAGGCCGCCAATGGGTGGGTCGCTGTCAAGGTTCGTTGGAAACGAATATCCTTCGGCGGTGGCTGCGATGGCCGCGTGCTGATCCGCGGGTGCCAAATTAGCGTCCTTTAATGGTTGGAACACCGCACGACACATTGCATCGCGATCGATGCTTTCCATTGCGCGACCAAATGCAGAAGACACTTGTAGCAAATTCACCAAACGATGAATATCTGCGCTCTTATTCTCACCCGCTGCATGAAAAATTGCTGGGCTGAAAAAGATTGCATCGCCCTTGTTTAATTCAAGCTGAACGTAGTTCTGCTCAAAATACTCTTTGAAGGCATCTTGATGGTACGCAAGATACCCATGCAGATATTTCTGTGAAAATGGCAGCAATTTTGTAGGGCCACTTTCAATTGGCATATCGCAATGAGCGATCCCGCCTTGTAA
>CAXABH010000050.1:0-9104 GCA_963966925.1 uncultured Rhodobacterales bacterium | reverse complement strand
CATCCGAAAACACCGCACTGTTCAATGTCGCATAATAATTGTCCGATACAGGTACAACTGATCCAAGGTATTTTTTAACCAGCTCTGGGTGTTCGCGGATTGCCTCAGAAATCGAACAGAAAATGACGCCTGCCTTTTTCAATTCGGCCTGAAAGGTTGTCCCAACAGAGACTGAGTCAAAGACCGCATCCACGGCCACTTTACGGCCCTCGGCGGGCGCATCCTCTGCGCCTTCGATCCCAGCAAGGATCATCTGTTCCTTTAGCGGAATGCCCAGTTTTTCATATGTCGCCAATAGTTTTGGATCGACTTCATCCAACGATTTGGGTTTTTCAACCATCGATTTTGGACGTGCATAGTAATACTGGTCCTGAAAATCAATTTCAGGGTAATTCACCATCGCCCACTTGGGTTCGTCCATTTGCGTCCAACGTTCAAACGCAGATAGGCGCCATTCGGTCATCCATTCTGGTTCTTCGTTTTTTTCGGAAATCAAACGTACGATATCTGGATTTACGCCCTTTGGCGCGTATTCCATTTCAATTTCAGTTTCCCAACCGTATTTGTAGGTGCTGACTTCACGCACTGCATCTACGGTTTCCTGATCGACGCCTTCTTTGACCTCAACTTGATCCAAAGTCACCTTATGGCTCCCTCATAAATTTGCGCCCTGACGGGCCATGAATTTTTCATACGCTGACGTCCACTTTTCAACAAACGCCATCACTTCTTCTTCTGTCGTTGTGGGCCCCAATGACACGCGCAGCGCGCAGGCTGCATCCGTTTCACTGTATCCCATCGCCATCAGCACACGGCTTGATTTTACCTTTCCACTAGAACAGGCAGATCCCGCCGATACCGCAAACCCCGCAAGGTCCATTTGCATGACTTGGGTTTCCCCCTTCCAACCCGGTGTGATCATACACGCCGTGTTGGGCAACCGCGCCCCTGCATTCCCGACAAAAATAGTTTTATTTGAAGATTGTGCAATGGCATTTTCTAGAATGTTTCTAAGTTTTTCAACTTGACGCCACACTCCAGCATCTAAATCACGCGCTGATGCCTCAGCAGCGGCCCCAAATCCTGCTATTCCAATGATATTTTCAGTCCCCGAGCGCCGCCCCATCTCCTGACCGCCCCCGCGCAGTTGTGCGGCAATGTCAGTGCCTTTTTTCAAAACCAGCGCACCAATTCCTTTGGGTCCACCCAACTTGTGCGCTGACACCATACCCATTTTTGCACCCGACCAATCAAAGGCCACAGGCACCTTACCAAAGGCCTGCGTCATATCAGATGCAAACAATCCATCAGGCAGATCCTGAATGATTCCTGTTTCGGAATTTGCCAGTTGCAATGTGCTGTTTTCAGGGGATTTTACAATTACTTTCCCGCTATCTTCGACCACTTGGTCAACGATACAATTCGCGCTGATAGCTTCGTGTTCTATGTGGGAACAATGTAATTTTTGTTGTCCCAAACACAGCGCTGCCGCCTCAGTTGCACCTGAGGTAAACACAACATCCGCCGCCTGTGCACCTAGTGCAACCGCAACCTGTTCGCGCGCACGTTCCATAATCATTTTGGCCGCGCGCCCCTCTTGATGCACCGATGAGGGATTTCCAACCTCATCCATCGCCGCGATCATCGCGGCGCGCGCTTGGGGACGCAATGGCGCTGTTGCATTATAATCAAGATAGATCCGCGCCATCACACAGCACCGCCCGATCCAACGTCATCCTCTTCATCCACAACTGCAAACAGGGATGGCACTGCCGGACAGGGTGCAATTTCATTTTCGATCACATCAGACAACCGTGTTTGATGCAGGAATACATAAACATGCGCGCTCAATCCCTCCCACATGCGGTTGCTGAGGGATTGCGCCTTGCTGCCTGATTGGGCACCTTGCGCACCTGCACCCTTATGAAGCGCATCGATTGTTTCATCAACGGCAGACAATATGTCAACCACACGGATTTCGTGCGTTGATTTTGACAGCTTGTACCCCCCGCCAGGGCCGCGCACAGATTCCACCAAACCGCTGCGACGCAATTTCACGAACAACTGCTCTAAATACGCCAATGAAACATCTTGGCGGCGTGAAATGTCTGATAGTGTCACCAAATCATCACGGGACTGTAGTGCAATATCGCACAGCGCCACCATTGCATATCGACCTTTTGTACTGAGTTTCATTCCCGTGCATCCGCAATTTGATTGACCTTGGGCCTGTCAGGTCTTATTCCAAAACAAAACCAGATACAGCCAGCCTGTATTTAGAATAATTCTAAGAAGGTTGAGCTAATTTGTCAAGAATTACCAACCACCTTTGAGGAGAGTATTTGCGCAATGCCCGAGGTGATTTTTCCAGGTCCTGATGGACGTCTAGAAGGCCGTTATCATCCACAAAAAGACCGTGATGCGCCCATCGCGATTGTTTTACACCCACATCCGCAGTTTGGCGGCACCATGAATAACAAAGTGGTGTATAATCTGCACTATGCCTTTTATAATATGGGGTTCACGGTTCTGCGGTTCAATTTCCGTGGTGTTGGACGATCACAGGGCGAATATGACCAGGGGATCGGCGAATTGTCTGATGCCGCGTCTGCGTTGGATTATCTTCAGTCAATGAACAACAACTCAAAGCATTGTTGGGTTGCTGGGTTTAGCTTTGGCGCATGGATCGGGATGCAGCTGCTGATGCGACGTCCTGAAATCACAGGGTTTATTTCTGTGGCGCCGCCTGCGAATATGTATGATTTCTCATTCCTTGCGCCCTGCCCCTCCTCTGGTTTGATCATCAACGGCAACGCGGATCGTATTGCACCGCCCGCAGATACAGTATCACTGGTGGATAAACTGCAAGAACAGCGTGGCATCACGATCACACACACTGAAATGGAGGGGGCTGGTCATTTCTTTGAAGAGCCGCACATGGACCCAATGATTGACCATGTGAGCACCTATGTAAAACGTCGTCTAACCGAAAACACACGGTAAACACATGCGCGTTGTAGAGGATCTTGCAGATAATTTGGCAAAGGACGCCATTGAACTAGCCAATAAGCTAGGCGATGACGATGTCATTTACGAAACGGCCAAAGTGCTGGTCGCCACCTCATCCACTATGGAAGAGGCCTATATGACATCAATCCGGGTGCGATTGGCAGAACGACGCGCGAGGCGTTTTCTTGAGGAAAAGGCGCAAGCGTCCTAAGCGCAGATCACTCTGCCACCTGGCCCACCAGCGTGCCATACATCGCATCACCCGCAAAGGCCCCTGCTAAGGTTTCGTTTTGTCGTGCGTCATCCGTATTAAAAAACCCACCCACGAGTGTCGCTTGGTCACGTTCAAATGTCACAAATCCGTCGATGAACGATCCGTCTGAGTTAATCGAGGCGTGAACATCAATTTTCAAATCGCTTTTATAGGTGGTTAATCGTGGTGTTTCAGATGCCAAATTAACCTGCAACCCAATGTTCGCGCTGCCCTGAAAGTTATCGTGTCGTATATCGATTTCACCGTCGTATCGTAGAAAACGCGCCTGCCCGATCGGTTCTAAATCTCCCAAAACTTCAACAAAGGGTTTGTCGTCAAACTGTCCCGCAATAGCGACAAAGGATTGATCACGGCGCGCAATATAAGAATGATCACGTGCGGTGTGCTGCGCCAAATTATTTTGCCAATCTGGCGCAGCAAGTGTCCGCAACACCCCATCAACTGAGACATGTATCTTATCTTCGCCCAACACAGTCAATCCATCAGTGAATTGGATCATTACAGGTGCAGGTACGGTTACATCGTCCACGTGACTTGATCCACCTCCGCCACCACATAGTGTTAGACCAAGGAGCACATAGTTGATTTTCATAAAATTTAGTTAAACTTTATTGGTTAACCAAATCCTAACTTAACCCTTTTTTTGGGATTTGCTTTCTTTCACCTTTACCGCCAGATCGCGCGCAATGGCGTAGGCGCCTTTGATCTTATCCGACTCTTTGCCCCAATCACGGCGTACAACAATTTTGTTGTCCTTGATTTTTGCCAATCCCTTTTGATCTTGGACAAACTCAACCAATCCTTGAGGGGATGCGAATTTGTCGTTGTGAAATTGAATGGTCGCGCCCTTGGGTCCACCATCCAATTTGGCGATACCTGCCCGTTTACACATGGCTTTGATCCGCACAACCAGTAACAATGTGTTCACTTCGCGCGGCAATTTTCCAAACCGGTCGATCAATTCGGCGGCGAACCCTTCTAGTTCAACTTTTGTACTGAGCCCCGACAAACGACGATACAAACCCAATCGCACGTCCAAATCAGGCACGTAATCCTCTGGGATTAGAACGGGCACACCCAGATTGATTTGTGGTGCCCACTGATCATCTGCGGGCGACAATCCCTCTAATTCGCCCGATTTAATCTTGGCAATCGCCTCTTCCAACATGGATTGATAAAGCTCATATCCCACATCGCGCATGTGGCCAGATTGCTCTTCTCCCAACAGATTGCCAGCGCCGCGAATGTCCAAATCCTGACTGGCCAGCGTAAAGCCCGCCCCAAGCGTATCCAGCGACCCTAACACGCGCAGACGTTTTTCCGCCGTCTGCGTCAGTTTCATCCGCGGTTTCGTCGTTAAATAGGCATAGGCGCGCACCTTAGATCGGCCCACCCGTCCGCGAATTTGATAAAGCTGCGCCAAACCAAACATATCCGCACGGTGAATGACCATTGTGTTCGCCGTGGGAATGTCCAAACCACTTTCCACAATCGTTGTCGCCAAAAGGACGTCGTATTTCCCGTCATAAAACGCATTCATACGATCATCCAATTCACCCGCAGCCATTTGACCATGCGCAACGACATAGCTCAGTTCGGGTAACTGTTCCTTCAGGAACTCTTCTACTTCTGGCAAATCCTTGATGCGCGGCACAACATAAAACGATTGCCCCCCGCGATAATGTTCGCGCAACAATGCCTCGCGTATTGAAATCGGATCAAATTCACTGACAAATGTGCGAATAGCCAGACGATCAACGGGTGGTGTTCCGATGATTGACAGATCCCGCACCCCAGTCAGTGACAATTGCAAGGTCCGCGGAATGGGTGTTGCAGACAGGGTCAATACGTGAATATCACTGCGCAGCTGTTTCAGGCGTTCCTTATGCTGCACACCAAAACGTTGTTCTTCGTCGATAATCAACAACCCAAGATTTGCGATTTTGACGGTTTTGGCCAATACGGCGTGGGTGCCGACGACAATATCAATGGTCCCGTCTGCCAATCCCTGACGCGTCAGGCTTGCCTCTTTAGCGGGAACAAAGCGGGACAATTGGCGCACACGGATCGGAAACCCACGAAAGCGTTCCTGAAAACTTTGGGCGTGCTGACGCGCCAATAATGTGGTCGGGGCAATCACGGCAACCTGACGGCCCGACATAGCCGCAACAAAAGCCGCGCGCATTGCCACTTCGGTTTTGCCAAAACCCACATCGCCACAAATCAAACGATCCATGGGGTGCCCCACGTCCAGATCGGCAATCACATCTTCGATGGCACGCAACTGATCATCAGTTTCCTGATATGGAAAGCGTGCTGAAAACGCATCCCACATCCCATCAGGGGGCGACATAATCGGGGCGCGCCGCAATGCGCGTTCGGCGGCAACCCGAATTAAACGATCGGCCATTTCCCGAATGCGTTCTTTTAACTTGGCCTTTTTCGCCTGCCACGCCCCGCCGCCCAAACGATCAAGAAGGCCCTCTTCATGACCATAGCGGGTCAGCAATTCAATGTTTTCAACAGGCAAATACAGACGCGATTTTTCTGCATATTCCAGTAACAAACATTCATGTGCCGCGCCTGCAGCCGTGACCACCTCTAGCCCATGAAAACGTCCAACGCCGTGATCCACATGCACAACCAAATCACCTTGTGACAGGCTTTGCACCTCGGTCAGGAAATTTTCCGCCTTACGACGTTTTTTAGGTTGGCGGATAAGGCGATCCCCCAAAACATCCTGTTCTGATACGACGGTCAATTCGGGCGTTTCAAATCCAGCCTCTAACCCCCAAACAGCCAAATGGATGCCACGTTTACCGATGCGTGTCCCGTTTGGGATTGGGATCACCTCGCCGATGCCTTCATCTTCGATCAAACCCGTCAAACGTTCACGTGCCCCTTCGGAATAGCTGGCAATGACCACGGGTCCTGTTTCAGATTTTTTCTTAATATGACTGGCTAAGGCGCCGAAAAGACTGACGTTTTCCAATTGGCGTTCGGGCGAAAAATTGCGCCCTATGCGCCCACCCGCATCCACAACACCAGGGCCAGAGGCCTGGGCAAGGGGATGAAATTCAACCACCCGATGCCCCCCAAGTGCCGCACCAAACGCCGCATCATCCATATACAGCAACTCAGGCGAAATCGGTTTATAAACCGTGTCAATGCGCGATTTTTGATCCATCGCGATTTTGCGTGTTTCATACTGATCAACGATCGTATCCCAGCGCGACAGACGCGAAGCCGAAACCTGATCATCAATGGTGATCGTTGCCTGTGGCAGATAATCAAACAGGGTTTCAAGGCCATCGTGAAAAAACGGCAACCAATGTTCAACGCCCTGATGTTTGCGTCCCGCGCTGATGGATTCATAGAGCGGATCATCCGTACGCGCCGCGCCAAATTCGATCCGATAATTTTGCCTAAACCGACGAATGGCCGCATCATCCAAAATCACTTCGGACACAGGGGCCAACTCAATCATCCCCAGCTTTTCTGTGGTGCGTTGTGTTGCAACATCAAAACGCCGCGCCCCATCCAATACATCGCCAAACAAATCCAACCGCACAGGTGATGCATGACCTGGTGGAAAAATATCAATGATTCCACCGCGAATGGCATAATCACCAGGCTCCATAACCGTTGGCGCCTGCGTGAACCCCATGCGCACAAGGAAATTGCGCAAAGCGGCCTCGTCAATGCGCCGCCCGACCTCTGCGCGAAAGGCCGCCTCTTTCAGTATGCTGCGTGCGGGAACACGCTGTGTGGCGGCATTCATGGTCGTCAACAAAACAAACCCCGTTGGCATGTCATGCACCAATGCGGCCAATGTTGCCATACGCGCTGCTGCAACATCAGCATTGGGGGACACGCGATCATAGGGCAAACAATCCCACGCAGGAAATTTAATGACAGGTACGTCAGGGGCAAAAAACGCCAATGCCTCGGCCATGGCAGACATACGTTTGTCATCCCGCGCAATATGCACCACGGGCACCCCCTGCGCGTTCAATTCGCGCAGAATCAATTTGGCGTCATACCCTTCGGGCGCACCGCCCATTTTGATGTGTTGCGTACTCATAACCTGTCCTGAATGCTTAGCCTGCGTGAGTTAGGTCAAAATATTCGCATGTGCAAGGTTATAGATCATTCCCCAAAATGTAGTGAGAAAGATTGTGAACGCTGCAACCATCATGCAGAGCCGACGATAACGCTTAATCAGCCCGTGATAGGTTTCATAAACGGTCTCTGCGGTCTCTAGTTGTCGTGCCAACCATAGTTTCAATGGTATCGTCGCCAGCAACGGAACCAATAGTAAAAATGTGGCTTGTAAGAGTTCGTGATCATACCGAAACGCCGAGACCCCCCAAAGTGCGATGACAAATGATGCTGACCCCATGGTTAAACTGGGGTAACGCAGCTTGGAATATGACAAGACAACTTGCGCCTGTAACAATGTGGCATCCATCATACGAGCCTGCACATCTGCATCAGCATTTTTCGCAAGTTTCCAGTAATAATAGGGTAATCCCATTACACGGGATGTAATTAGCGTCCAAACAACTATCAACAGTGCCCAAAACCACATACTGTTAAATGCATATGTATCAACGTGGTCCAAGCCGTCTGACCTTTTTATTCCTGCCGCATCAGAGCCATAACCTAGCGAGACAACGAAGGTTTGCAAGGGTATGCATGCGCTAACACCTTGTGGTCTTTTGCGTTTTGGTGCAATTTTGTAACAAATACGCAGGAGCCAACCATGAACCCCAATGCACAAGCCGCATTTCCCAAAACACGTTTTCGTCGTGCCCGTCAGTCTGCGCAAACGCGCGCTCTGATCCGTGAGAACCGCGTAAGTGTCGAGGATTTGATTTGGCCTGTATTTATTTGTGATGGCGAAGGCGTCGAACAACCCGTCTCATCTATGCCGGGCGTCTTGCGCCGCAGCGTTGATAAACTGGTCGAAGCCGCAAAAGAGGCTGCAGATCTGGGCATCCCTGCGATCTGTCTGTTCCCCTACACGGATCCTGCCAAGAAAACCAAAGACTGCGCCGAGGCATGGAACCCAAACAATTTGTCCAACACTGCAACCCGCGCGATCAAAGCGGCCGTTCCAGATATTGCCATTATGACAGATGTGGCGCTGGATCCTTATAATATTGATGGACATGATGGATTCGTCGTTGATGGAAAAATCTTGAATGATGAAACGGTCGAGGCCTTGGTGAAACAAGCCCTATCCCAGGCCGAAGCAGGCGCTGATATCATTGGCCCCTCTGATATGATGGACGGGCGTATTGGCGCACTGCGTGATGCATTGGAGAGCCATGGACACACGAACGTCATGCTGATGTCTTATGCTGCGAAATACGCCAGTGGCTTTTATGGGCCCTTCCGCGATGCGGTTGGTGCATCTGGTGCGCTAAAGGGGGACAAATACAGTTATCAAATGGATCCTGCCAACAGTGACGAGGCGTTGCGTCTCGTGGCACGTGATCTTAGCGAAGGTGCGGACATGGTCATGGTCAAACCTGGCATGCCCTATTTGGACATTTGCCGCCGGGTCAAAGATGCCTTTGGTGCACCTACTTACGCCTATCAGGTGTCTGGTGAATATGCTATGATCCAAGCCGCCATTCAAAACGGGTGGTTAGACGCAGATAAGGTGATCATGGAAAGCCTTCTGACGTTCAAACGCGCTGGTTGCGATGGTATCTTAACCTATTTCGCCCCAGAGGCTGCCCGCAGGCTGGCCAAAGAAGGATGACACAGCCCAGAAAACGCGCTATATTTCGGAAAAATAACAAACGAGCAG
>CAXABH010000049.1:0-9333 GCA_963966925.1 uncultured Rhodobacterales bacterium | reverse complement strand
CCGTTCCCTTGGGGCGTCGGTTTCGTGCGCTAAAGATATGGTTTTTGTTACGCAGTTATGGATTGGATAATTTGCGCGAACGAATACGCAATCACGTCAATTGGTCGTGTGAGATCGCAGACAAATTCCGAAACACACCAGAATTTGAAGTTGTGACAAATCCCATTCTGTCGCTATTCACATTTCGATATGTTCCTGACACCGATCATGATTTGGATATTCTGAACCAAAACCTGGTCGATGCAATCAATGATGACGGTCGTATTTACCTGACCCAGACTATACACAAGGGGCAAAAAGTTATTCGTTTTCAGGTTGGCCAATTTGATTGTGAAAAACACGACATCGACACCGCCTATGATGTCATATTGCAAATCGCAAAGGATATAAAATGACCCACTTCGCCAGTTTTACTGCCGCTGATAAACTGCATTTCGGCATTGTAACCGATGCCGGTGCGATGTCGATGAATTCCGCATTTCCACAATTTTCATCATTGCAAGATGTTGTGGTTGCAGGCGCCCTAAAGGATCTGGCAAAAGCAGCGGTGGCGCGCGCGATTGATTTCAAATTAGACGAAATTCAATACGAACTACCCATCGCGCAACCAGAAAAAATTATATGCGTTGGCGTGAACTTTCCGGAACGAAATGCAGAATACAAAGACGGTGTTGAAGCCCCGTCCAACATGTCGCTATTCCCACGTTTTGTGCGTAGCTTTACATCAGCAAACGCGCCACTGATCCGGCCACCTGAGTCTGAAAAATTGGATTACGAAGGCGAAATTGCGATTGTCATCGGAAAACAGGGCCGCCGCATTCCGTATGATCAGGCCTATGATCATATTGCTGCGATCACTCTTTGCAATGAAGGTACTATTCGTGATTGGGTGCGTCATGCTAAATTCAATGTTACCCAAGGCAAGAACTGGGAATCTTCTGGTGCGATGGGCCCATGGTTGGTTCCCTTTACGCATCCATCACAACTAGATGATATTCGTATCACAACGCATGTAAACGGTGAGCTGCGTCAGGATGATCGCACCAGCCGCATGCTATTTTCAATCAAACGCCAGATTGAATACATCTCTACGTTTACGACGCTTATGCCAGGTGACATTATAATTTCGGGCACACCAACAGGCGCGGGCGCACGTCTTGATCCGCCACAATTCTTGAAGCCGGGCGATATTGTTGAAGTGCGTGCCGAAGGGATCGGAACCCTAACAAATACGATTGCGGATGAACACCCATGATGGCGCAATCAGAAATACGCGCGGCTGCTAACCAATTGTTCAAAGCAGAAGCCACGCGATCACAGATCGACATTTTGTCTTTGGCACATGCCGACATGGATATGGATGACGCATATGCCATTCAATCTGCGCTGGTTCATCAAAAACAGGCATCTGGGCGCAGTATCATCGGATGGAAAATTGGGTTAACGTCAAAGGCGATGCAATATGCATTGAATATCGATATTCCAGATAGTGGCATTCTATTCGATGATATGGCGTTCGAACATGGTACGCACGTCCCAGCAGGGCGTTTCATACAGCCCCGCGTCGAGGCAGAGATAGCATTTGTGATGTCAGATGACATAAAAGGTGCGGCGGTGTCTAAACAGGATGTCATTGCGGCGACACAATATGTAGCGCCAAGTTTAGAAATTCTAGATACGCGCATTAAACGCGTTGATCAGGCATCGGGTAAAACCCGAACAGTATACGATACAATTGCGGATAACGCAGCCAACGCCGGGATTGTTTTGGGCATACAGAAACATGACATATCGGATTTTGATCTGCGTTGGGTGGGTGCCATCGTATGTCGTAACGACGTAGTTGAGGAAACAGGCCTGGGGGCGGGCGTGTTAAACGATCCTGTAGAAAGCATGGTTTGGTTGGTGCGTCGGCTTGCGCAATATGGTCAGGGCCTGCGCAAAGGGGATATCGTTTTATCGGGGTCCTTTATCCGGCCGATTGAATGTCCCGCTGGTTCACGTATTGACGCAGATTTTGGTGCATTCGGCGGTGTATCAATCACGTTTGACTAACTATCACTCGTCAATCTGTGTTATCGCTGATAGGTGACCTTCATGGATACTACGATGAAAATATTCTTGGTGGCGCCCCCATCCTTAGAAAATGTGCTTCTGGAAGAAGCATGCGCACTTGGCTTTTCCAACGCTGAAGTTGTCAGTGGTGGGGTCGAATTTGATGGAAGTTGGCAGGATGTCTGGCGCGCCAACCTATGTTTGCGCGGCGCAACCCGTGTTCTGGTACGTTTGGGTGGTTTTCGGGCAATGCATTTGGCCCAACTGGATAAACGATCCCGTAAATTTCCATGGGGTGATTTTTTACGTTCTGATGTTCCCCTTCGTGTGGAAACAACTACGCGAAAATCACGTATTTACCATGCAGGTGCGGCCACACAACGGATTGAACGTGCGATAAACGAAACAGCTGGTGTTGAAATTTCGCAAGAGGCCGAGCTTGTTCTAAAGGTGCGGATTTTTGATGATTTTTGTACATTCTCAATCGATAGCAGTGGCCCTGCACTACACATTCGTGGACATAAAGAGGCATTGAACAAGGCGCCTATGCGCGAAACACTGGCGTCATTATTCCTGCGGCAAATGGGATATGATGGCACGCAAGCCATTGTTGATCCTATGTGTGGGTCAGGAACATTCCCGATTGAAGCCGCTGAACATGCCGCAGGTTTATTCCCAGGACGGTCGCGTTCATTTGCGTTTGAAAAACTTGCGTCTTTTAATCAGGGCCAATGGGATCATTTGAGACAAAGCGCAAAACCAAAGCAGGTTTTGGGTCAGTTTTTTGGGTTTGATCGTGATATGGGTGCAATTCGTCTATCACAGGAAAACGCCAACCGAGCTGCAGTTGGGGATATGATCCAATTTCAGCATGCTGCGATAAGTGATCTTGAACCACCGGATGTGCCTGCTGGAATTGTTATTATTAATCCCCCCTATGGTGGCCGTATCGGTGAACGCAAAATGTTATTTTCCCTTTATGGTGCGATGGGGCAAACATTAAAAACGCGTTTCAAGGGTTGGAAAATTGGGATACTTACAACAGACGGGGGATTAGCTAAGGCAACAGGATTGCCGTTTCTGCCATCACTGCCACCCGTTCCGCATGGTGGAAAACGGGTGACTTTGCATCGTACAGGTCCACTTTAGACGGACAATGTTGCGTTTACGGCGCGCTTCCATGCCCCATAGCGTTCTGATCGCATGTCATCTGCCATATCGGGGTTGAACTGTGCATCGCGTTGCCATGTTTTGGCGAACTCTGCCTGATTTGGATAAATACCTGCGCGATACCCAGCCAGCCAAGCGGCCCCAAGTGCCGTGGTTTCCAATATCGTTGGACGATCTACGACCGCACCCGTGATATCCGCCAGAAATTGCATAGTCCAGTTGGACGCAGACATGCCGCCGTCAACGCGCACAACCTGATCGCCGCTACTACCCCAATCAGATTTCATTGCATCCAATAAATCGCGGGTTTGAAAACCGACGCTTTCAAGCGCCGCCTTTGCGTATTCTGCAGGACCGCTATTGCGTGTAAGCCCGTAGGTCGCGCCACGGCAGTTTGCATCCCAGTACGGCGCCCCGAGCCCTGTGAAAGCAGGGACAATTATTACATTTTGCATGGGGTCAGCGGATTCTGCCAAGACCTGTGTTTCAGCGGCATGTTCAATGATCTGCAATCCATCACGTAGCCATTGAACCACTGCACCTGCTACGAAAATCGATCCCTCAAGTGCATAGGTTGGTTTGCCGTCTAGTTGATAGGCAATCGTTGTCAGCATTTTGTTTGAGGATTGCACAGGGGTGTCCCCTGTATTCAATAGCGCAAAACACCCCGTCCCGTAGGTGGATTTTAGCATCCCTGGTTCAAAACATGCCTGCCCAACAGTTGCCGCCTGTTGATCGCCTGCAATTCCCAAGATCGGAATTTCAGCGCCAAACACATCGCCCGCAACCACACCAAAATCAGCTGAACTGTCCAGCACTGTTGGCAACATATTCATAGGGATCGACAATAGATCACAAATCTGATCGGACCACTCGCCAGAGTGAATATCATACAACAAAGTACGTGCCGCGTTTGTGGCGTCCGTTACATGTGATTTGCCACCTGTCAGGTTCCAAACCAACCACGAATCTACAGTGCCAAACAGCAATTCTCCTGCCTTGGCCCTGTCGCGAGCGCCCTCAACGTTATCCAATAACCATGCAACTTTGGTCCCGCTGAAATACGGGTCCAACAGCAAACCTGTGGTCGCGCTAACCATATCTTCGTGATGGGCAATGCGAAGTTTTTCGCACATTTCAGAAGTGCGTCGATCCTGCCAGACGATTGCATTGTGAATGGGTTGGCCTGATTTTTTGTCCCAAATAATGGTTGTTTCACGTTGATTGGTGATCCCAATGGCCTTGATATCGGTTGGATTGATACCGACATCTGCAATGACATTTCGACAGGTTTCTAAGGTGGTGTTCAATAAATCAAACGCATCATGTTCAACCCAGCCAGAGTTTGGAAAATGCTGCGTGAATTCTTGCTGTGAACTACCACGGATTTTCATGTCTTGATCGA
The DNA here is from genome assembly GCA_963966925.1 of uncultured Rhodobacterales bacterium. GTDB lineage: Bacteria > Pseudomonadota > Alphaproteobacteria > Rhodobacterales > Rhodobacteraceae > HIMB11. The sequence goes on along the minus strand of CAXABH010000049.1, from coordinate 4,703 downwards.
ATAAGATCGCGCGGCTTGATGTCGTTCCCTGATCGATTGCCAATACAAATGTCATCTTTCAACTCCCTTTCGATGGCGAGTATAGGTATGCGCGTAACGTTGTCCATGTTCTTCGAATGTTGACGCTTGGCGAACTTAGATTATGCTGCTGAAAAAGAGGGTTACACATATGTCGATGTCCCTTAGGCATCCCGAAATTTTGGAATTGATAAAAACCTCGGGTCATGTGGAGGTTGAGGATTTGGCCACGCGTTTTGGCGTGAGTGTTCAAACCATTCGGCGTGATTTGTCCGATCTTGCGGATATGGGCCGCATTGAGCGCGTTCATGGTGGCGCAATTTTGGCCTCTGGCACAGTGAATATTGCCTATGACGAACGCCGCAGCCTGAATCGTGATGCAAAATCAATAATCGCAGATTATTGCGCGCAAATGATACCTAGTGAATGTTCTGTTTTTCTAAACATCGGCACAACCACAGAAGCGGTTGCACGACGACTGATGCACCACAAAGGTATGCTTGTTGTTACAAATAACATGAATATTGCAACGGTGCTTAATGATGCGGCAGGGATCGATGTGATTGTCACAGGTGGTACCCTGCGTTCAAGTGATGGAGGGATGGTCGGCCCGTTTACGAATCAAACAATCCGTCAGTTCAAATTTGATTATGCAATTGTTGGATGTTCTGCGCTGGGTAGTCGGGGTGAATTATTTGATTTTGATGATCAAGAAGTAGAGGCAAGTCGTCTTATTTTGCAATCAGCAAGGACATCCGTTTTGGTTGCGGATTGTTCAAAATTTTCACGTACGGCACCTATAAAGATTTCTGATTTTCAGGAAATTGATCACTTCGTTACTGACATTGAACCAGACACTCAGGTGCTGAGGGTGTTGCAGAAATCACAAACAGAATTGCATGTAGCCGGGATGAAAAAGGGCGAATAATGGGTGTTGGTGTTCGCATTTATTCGCTTGTCATTGTTGTCAGTTGTATCGCAGGTTTTGTTGATGCAAACGAGCGGCCAATAAATATCTTTGCTGCGGCAAGTTTGCAGAATGCGCTTAGCGAACTGACCCAAAACTATTACGCCGAAACAGGTGTAGATGTTCAATCTTCTATCGCAGGGACATCAACGCTAGCACGGCAAATTCAGTATGGGGCGCCTGCTGACATATTCATTTCAGCAAATCAAAGTTGGGTTGATGACCTACTAAATCGTAACCTGCTGAACCCTGGCTCTGTTTCTGTGATTGCGGAAAATTCGATGGTTTTGGTCGCGCGCACTGGTGTGGACCAAAATGTATCGATTGCGCAACGCAAGTGGAATCCAAACGCGTTGCTCAGCACCGCAATGGTCGGTTCGGTCCCCGCAGGTATTTACGCAAAAGAGGCAATAGTGCATTTTGGCCTCTGGGACGAACTGCAAAACCAGATAGTTCAAACCGATAATGTGCGGTCTGCACTTCGCCTTGTGGAACTGGGAGAAGTGGATTTTGGCCTCGTTTATTACAGCGATGCAGTGGCATCAAAAGATGTGCAAATTGTTGAGCGACTTCCATCAGAAAGTCATAGTTCAATTGAATATCATGTTGCATTGGTTGAATCGGATATAACGGATGATGTGCAAAAACTTTATGACTTAATTTGCTCGGAAATATTCGCTGATATCCTTCAGTCGCACGGGTTCGTCGTGCCAAATTAATGGTTATGTGGGTTCCGCCGGCAAAACATCTTTTAACGTTTGAGATTTCAGTGACTGCATAAATGCGTTTAACGCTTCATTGTAAACATTCGGCAGCTTGCATCGGTCTACCAGTGGACAATCGCCGGAATTACGCATGCAATCTGCCAATGCAAAGTCTGGTTCAGTAAGAGATAAGATCTCTGCCATTGAAATACTTTCTGGTAATCGCGCCAATTGCAGACCACCGTTCCGCCCGCGATGGGCATTCAGCAGTCCAGCACGTGTCAGAGTGTTCACAACCTTCATAAGATGACCGCGCGATACATTGTGGACCTTATTTACATCATCAATTGTAAAGCGTTCATCGGAATGTTGTGCCGCGAATATTAGAACACGCATTGCTAGATCAGAAAATTGAGTAAGACGCATAGGATTAAATCACTCGCTAAAAAATTATAAATAAAGAGTAAATGTATTGATCAGATTAGTAGTCTTGATTGTTAGGGGGAAAATAGCCATCAATTCAACATTGATCTATAGTAATAAAATAAAATTATGAAAATACACAAAATAATAAATTTTACTTTATTGCGATTAAAGTCATAATGCCCACCGAAGTGCGCTGCGTGCGTCGCTGAATTTTATTTAAATTGGAGAGCTTTCATGGACGGAAATACCCCTACCGGCAAATGCCCTGTCATGCATGTACAATCGAGCGTAACCTCTGGCGGTACAACAAACCGCGATTGGTGGCCAAATCAATTGAATTTGCGTGTATTGCATCAGAACCCTGTTGCTGGAAATCCGCTAGGTGCGGAATTTAATTATTCGGATGAATTTAAGAAGCTAGATCTGAAAGCTCTGAAACAAGATCTTTATGCACTAATGACAGATAGCCAGGATTGGTGGCCTGCGGATTATGGTCATTATGGACCATTCTTTATTCGCATGGCGTGGCACGCTGCAGGTACCTATCGTACGGGTGATGGGCGCGGTGGCGCAAGCACGGGTACACAACGTTTTGCCCCGTTGAACAGTTGGCCAGATAACGGCAACTTGGACAAAGCACGCCGCTTGTTATGGCCGATCAAGCAAAAATACGGCAAACAGATTTCTTGGGCAGATTTGCTGGTTCTTGCAGGGAATGCTGCCCTTGAATCCATGGGGTTCAAAACATTTGGGTTTGCCGGTGGTCGTGCTGATATCTTTGAACCAGAAGAAGACATCTATTGGGGTGTCGAAACAGAATGGCTGGGCGATAAACGTTATTCTGGTGAACGTGATTTGGAGGACCCACTTGCTGCAGTTCAAATGGGTTTGATCTATGTGAACCCAGAAGGACCAAATGGAAACCCAGATCCAGTGGCTTCAGGCCGCGATATTCGCGAAACCTTTGCGCGGATGGGCATGAATGACGAAGAAACCGTTGCATTGGTTGCAGGTGGTCACACATTTGGTAAAGCCCACGGCGCAGGTGATCCCGCGCATGTAGGTTCAGAGCCAGAAGGTGCCGCGATTGAGCTGCAAGGCCTTGGTTGGATGAGCACGCATAAGTCCGGTAAAGGCGTTGACGCGATCACCAGTGGTGTTGAAGGTGCATGGACATCAAAGCCAACTGAATGGGACATGGGTTATTTTGATGTACTATTCGGTTACGATTGGGAACTAACGAAGAGCCCTGCTGGCGCACACATCTGGCATGCCAAAGATCTGAAGGAAGAAGACCACGCACCAGAAGTGGATGGTTCAGGTAATCGGGTTCCAATCATGATGACCACTGCGGACATGGCGATGCGCTTGGATCCTGCATACGAAAAAGTATCACGTCATTTCCATGAAAACCCAGATGTTTTCGCGGATGCATTTGCACGCGCCTGGTTTAAACTGACACACCGTGATTCTGGTCCAAAGTCATTGTACCTAGGTGAGGAAGTTCCTGCAGAAGATATGATTTGGCAGGATCCACTACCAGCAGCCGCCTACGATCAAATCGGCGATGCGGATGTTGCTGCACTGAAGGGTGAAATTGCTGCTCTGGGTCTGTCTGTGTCTGAAATGGTTGCGACAGCTTGGTGTTCAGCGTCTACTTTCCGCGGCTCGGACAAACGTGGTGGTGCGAACGGTGCGCGTATCCGTTTGGCGCCTCAAAAAGATTGGGATGCAAACGAACCCGCGCAGTTGGCAAAAGTTTTGACAGCGCTAGAAGGAGTGCAATCAAAATTCAACGCTGCGGGATCTAAGCAAGTTTCAATGGCAGATTTGATTGTATTGGCGGGTAACGTCGGTGTTGAACAGGCCGCAAAAGCAGCAGGTCACGATGTGGTCGTTCCGTTCACCGCTGGCCGCGTTGATGCGGTTCAAGAGCAAACAGATGTTGATAGTTTCGCTGTACTAGAGCCAATTGCAGATGGTTTCCGTAACTATCAAAAGGGTGCGTATACATCATCAACGGAAGAGTTGTTGTTGGATCGTGCACAACTTTTGACACTGACGGCACCTGAAATGACTGTTTTGGTTGGTGGGATGCGTGCGATGGGTGCAAATCATGCCGGCGCAACAACAGGTGTTTTCACAGATCGTACTGGGGCATTGTCGAATGACTTCTTTGTTAATCTGCTGGATATGGCCACTGAATGGTCACCAACAGATGAAGCGGGTAATCATTTCACAGGTCGCGATCGTGCATCTGGAGACACAAAGTGGACTGCGACGCGCGCTGATTTGATCTTTGGTTCAAATTCACAGCTTCGTGCGATTGCTGAAGAATATGCATGTGCAGATTCGGGTGATATGTTCGTTGCCGATTTTGTAGCGGCATGGACAAAGGTTATGAATGCAGATCGTTTCGATCTCGCTTAAAGAATACCCAGTTTTTAAAACGAAAAGCGCTCCAATTTTTGGGGCGCTTTTTTCATTTTGTGATGCCTGTCCGTGATTACAGCATGCAAAAACAAAGGGTTCATAAAACTGTTACAAAACTGACGCAAAAGCATTGCAAATTGTTCTTATACGTCCAA
>CAXABH010000048.1:0-9389 GCA_963966925.1 uncultured Rhodobacterales bacterium | reverse complement strand
ACTGGCATGGATGGAACGCCTGTAACATCGTGCACAGGCATTGATGGCTGATGAAATGCCCGCATTTATGGCAGGTGATTACAACATCATCCCCCAAGCAGAGGATGCTGCACGCCCACAGGCATGGCGCGAGGATGCGCTTTTTCGCCCAGAATCGCTTGCTGCTTGGCGCAAAATACTAAACCTAGGTTTTACCGAGGCGTTTCGCGCCCAAACATCAGGGCCAGAACAGTACAGTTTCTGGGACTACCAAGCAGGCGCACGGGATCGCAATGATGGCATTCGTATTGATCATATTCTTATGACGCCTGCCTGTGCAGATATGATGGTGCAGTGCTACATTGAAAGTGATCAGCGGGGCCGTGAAAAACCATCCGATCACGTGCCTGTTTGGTTGGAATTAGATAACTAATTCACATCCTGCGTGACATCATGCGCATAAATCCAATCGAACTGGCGTACCAAACGTGTCGGTGCCATGCGTGAACCCGCACCCAATACGGTGTGTGCCACGCGGCGCACAATTGGATTGGCCAGATGATATTTCCACGCATTTGCATTCGCCGCCGCCAAAACCCGCGTTACCCGCGGCATGCGGATAGATTGATACATCCCTAATCCCTTGGTTCCGTGGCGATGGAAACAGGCCGCCAAAACCCAAGCATCCTCAATCGCCATAACAGCGCCCTGCGCCAAAAACGGAAGCGTCGGATGCGCCGCATCCCCCATAATTACAACATTGTCTTCTGCCCAGTGGCTTGCCACGGGATGGCGGAATAATCCCCATTTGTGTAGGGTATGCACCTGATCGAACACAGGCAGCAAATCGATGAAATCCCCAAATTCTTGCTTAAGGATGCTTGGATCATCGGGATGATTCCATCCCTCTTCACTCCAATCCGCTTGCTCTTTTATACAGACCATATTCAACGCGCGCCCATCACGGATGGGGTATGTGACAACATGACGGTGTGGCCCCATATGAACGCGCGCCTCGGGGGGCTGGGAAATCACATTCTCGACCACACTCCGCCACGCAACCTGCCCTGTGAAAAAGGCACGGGTTTGTGGATTTAGACGTTTTCGAAACTGGGAATGCAGCCCATCCGCAGCGATAATCAGATCGTACTTATCCTGTTGCAGAGCTGTTGGCCCATCAATGGTTTGACCCAAGTGAATGGTCACATCTGCATCCCTGCAAGCATCCACCAACACCTGCACCAAATCTGCGCGATGAAACAGGAAATACCCCCCCAAAGCACGGGATTGTGATAGATCAAGTCGTGCAACGGCGCGTGCGGGTGCATGGTTCATCAATTGGATCGCCTGCGCCTGTAACCCAGATGCCTTCAAGGTTTGCTCCAGCCCCAACTGTTCAAACACGCGCAGGGCATTGGGACTGATCTGAATGCCAGCACCAACTTCGTTTAATTCAGGGGATTGTTCAAAAACATCAACGCGATAACCAAAATGGCGAAAACAAAGCGCCGCTGTAAGGCCGCCAATACCAGCCCCAATTATCGCGATATGTGGGTCACGGATCATCCAGAATAAAAAGGCCCTGAGATCAACAGGGCCTTTTCATATTAATCATCACGATGCACTTTTTCGCGACGTTCGTGGCGCTCTTGCGCCTCAAGTGTCATTGTCGCGATAGGACGTGCGTCCAAACGTTTTAGCGAAATGGGATCACCTGTTACTTCACAGTATCCATATTCACCTTCGTCGATACGACGGATCGCTGCGTCAATTTTTGACACCAACTTGCGCTGGCGGTCACGCGTGCGCAATTCTAGGGCACGATCTGTTTCCTCGCTTGCGCGGTCGGCGATATCAGGGATGTTGCGTGCGTTTCCTTGCAATCCCTCAATCGTGTCTTTGCTATCTTCCAGTAGGTCGCTTTTCCATGCCATTAATTTGCGGCGAAAATACTCCAACTGGCGGTCGTTCATAAACGGTTCATCTTCTGCTGGCGTGTAGTCGTCAGGAAGAAAATTATCTTGTTTCATCTCTGCCTCCCCATGCAGGTAAACATCTGACATGCAGTTGTCCTCCAACTTTGCGCGGTATTGCAACCGTGCCTTGCAATAGTGGAACTTTCGGGGGATGTCACTACTCAATCAGATGATTGCAGCAAGAAAAAGCATTCGCTACAGTGCGCGCAAACAGATCGAGGACAGGACATGAAATTCACAGGCACTCAAAACTATGTTGCAACAGAAGATTTAACCGTTGCAGTAAATGCGGCCGTTTTGCTGGAACGTCCTCTGTTAATCAAAGGCGAACCTGGGACGGGCAAAACCGAACTGGCAAAACAGGTTGCAAGCGCGCTTGGGCTAGATCTGATTGAATGGAACATCAAATCCACGACCAAGGCCCAACAGGGACTTTATGAATATGATGCTGTCTCTCGGTTGCGGGATAGTCAGCTGGGCGAAGAAAGTGTCCGTGATGTTGGCAATTACATCAAAAAAGGCAAACTTTGGACCGCGTTTGAAACAGATCAAAAGGTTGTTTTGCTGATTGATGAAATCGATAAGGCCGACATCGAATTCCCCAACGATCTGTTGCAGGAATTGGATAAAATGGCCTTTCACGTGTATGAAACCGGTGAAACGATTACTGCAAAAAATCGCCCTGTCGTTATCATTACATCCAACAACGAAAAAGAATTGCCTGATGCATTTTTACGCCGTTGTTTTTTCCACTACATCTCATTTCCTGATCAGGACACCATGCGCCAGATCGTCAAGGTGCACTACCCGGACATCAAAGAACAACTTTTGACGACAGCGCTGACACAGTTTTACGAAATCCGCGAACAACAAGGTTTGAAGAAAAAACCGTCCACATCAGAGGTGTTGGATTGGCTAAAGCTGTTGCTGGCCGAGGATCTATCACCAGAGGATCTAAAACGAGACGCAGGCAATCTGTTGCCAAAATTACACGGGGCTTTGTTAAAGAACGAGCAAGATGTTCAGCTATTTGAACGCCTGGCATTCATGTCACGACGCTAATGGATTAACGACATATACTTAAAGTAAGTTGTGACATCGCTTAATTATGACTAAAGTTAACACAATCAAATCATAATTCATCAAAAGCGAGCCACAATTTGGTCCAACTCGCCAAATATATCTTTTTGTTGAACGCGCATGTTGGGGAATGTGCTGCACTTCAACGCGCTGATGCCGATGAAAATTGGCATGCTCAGTGACAGCATGGAATAAGACGGAATGAAGCGAGCGGCCCTGATTTTATCAACAATGCTGAGCGCCTGTATGCCAGTATCAAACGATGATGTGACAACACGACAGAATTCGTCCGTGTACAATGATTTTGTCACGAACCCCTTTCCTGTTTCACCCTCTCGCAATGTAGCAGCTTCAAATCGTGATATTGCGCGGGATTTCATGGATCTTTCGTTTTCTTTGGAGAGTGGACGCAACTTACCCGTCTTCACCCGGTTCGAAGGACCAATTTCAGTGCGCTTAACGGGAAAGGTTCCCAAATCCCTGCCCTCAGAATTAAATCGGCTGATCCACCGCCTACAGGATGAGGCGAAGTTGGATATTTATTACACCCGCGGTGATCAGGCGAATGTGAATGTGCATGCCGTATCACGCAGGCAAATTCAACGAACCCTACCCATGGCCGCCTGTTTTGTGGCGCCCAATGTCGTCGATTTAAATGATTTCAAAGCATCACGGAAAACCGCAAAAACCAGTTGGTCTGCTCAAACAGAGCGACGCATGGTATCACTCTTTATTCCATCAGATGCCAGCCCACAGGAAATTCGTGATTGCCTACATGAAGAATTCGCCCAAGGATTGGGGCCGCTAAATGATCTGTATCGTTTACCGAATTCTGTGTTTAATGATGATAATATTCATACGATCCTGACGGATTTTGACATGATGGTTTTGCGCGCCACCTATGCCCCCGAATTGCGCAGTGGCATGACCCGCGCAGAAGTGGCCGCCCGATTGCCCGCAATCTTGCGCCGGATCAATCCCGCTGGTGAAGGGATCGCCTATCGCGCCCTCCCCCCAACATCGCGCGCCTGGGTCAAAGAAATTCAAACGGCACTTGGCCCGGGAACATCAGCCAGTGATCGATTGGGTGCCGCCACACGCGCCTTAAACCTGGCACAGGCTGCAAAATACAATGATCACCGTTTGGGTTTTAGTTATTTTGCGATGGGACGCATTGTACAACGCGCAAACCCAAATGAGGCGTTCCGAATGTTCACCGCCGCTGATCAAGTATTCCGACAATCCGCCCAAACAAACGTGTACGCAGCCCATACAGCCGTGCAGTTAGCATCCTATCAAATTGCCTATGGAAATGGCCAAGAGGCGCTTGTCACGCTTGCCCCCTATTTGGATGCTGCATACCAAGAAGAAAACGCAGCCCTGCTATCTACATTGATGTTCTTGCGTGCCGAAGCATTGGAATTGACGGGACGTGCATCTGAGGCGCGCATTGTTAGGCTGGACAGTTTGAACTGGGCAAGATACGGGTTTGGATCAGAACGACATCTGAAAACCAAACTGCGGGAAATTCAGGCATTGAACCCGCTTAACCGTCGAAATGGCTAGGTATGTATCTAATTTTCGCATTGATTGGCGCGATTTCTGGCGCCCTTATCGCCCGTAAACGCAAAGGCAAATTAACAGACATTCTGCACTATGCGTTTGTTTATGCCCTTGCTTTTGGGCTTCTTGGTCTTATCCTGACTGTCATCGCAGATCGTACAATCATTTAGGCCGCAATGTTTTTGCCCTTTTTTGAAAACCTTAGAAAGACCGGTGTTCCCGTTTCACTGCGGGAATATCTTGGATTTCTTGAGGCCTTGAATAAGGGGCTTGCCACCTATGATATTGATACATTCTATCTGTTGGGTCGCACCATCATGGTCAAGGATGAACGCCATCTAGATCGCTATGATCGCGCCTTTTCAACAAGCTTTTCAGGTTTGGACAAAATTTCCACAGATGAAGTGTTAAACGCTGTGGATATCCCACGCGAGTGGCTGGAAAAGCTGGCGGAAAAACATCTAAGCCCAGAAGAAATGGCCGAAATTCAATCTGCAGGTGGATTTGATAAGCTGATGGAAAAGCTGCGCGAACGACTGGCCGAGCAAAAGGGACGCCATCAGGGGGGCAGCAAATGGATTGGCACCGCCGGCACATCGCCCTTTGGTGCCTATGGATATAACCCCGAGGGCGTGCGCATTGGCCAGGATAAATCACGCCATCAACGCGCAGTTAAAGTTTGGGACAAACGCGAATTTAAAAATCTGGATGACAGTATCGAATTGGGCACGCGCAACATCAAAGTTGCGCTAAAACGTCTGCGCAAATGGGCACGTGATGGGGCCGATCAGGAACTGGATATTGATGGCACAATCCGCGCAACTGCGGAACACGGCTATCTGGATGTGCAAACCCGCCCTGAAAAACGCAACGCTGTTAAGGTGTTGTTATTTTTGGATGTGGGGGGATCTATGGACCCCTATATCAAACTGGTGGAAGAACTGTTTTCAGCCGCGCGCACTGAATTCAAACACCTAGAGTATTTCTATTTTCACAATTGCCTATATGAAGGCGTGTGGCGCGACAACCAGCGGCGTTGGGATCAACAAACCCCAACACATGAAATTCTGCGCACCTATGGACCCGATTACAAATGCATCTTTGTTGGGGATGCCTCAATGTCGCCATATGAAATTGCCTATGCAGGGGGGGCAAACGAACATTGGAACGCCGAGGCGGGACAGGTTTGGTTGGATCGCGCCCGCAACCAATGGGCGTCACACATTTGGTTAAATCCAATTCCCGAACGCCATTGGGATTACACGCATTCAATTGGCATGATCAAAACGATTTTCGAAAATGAAATGTATCCCCTAACGCTAAACGGAATCGAAAACGCAATGCGCGCGTTGGTTAGATAAGGCGCACTGGTTTTTTGCCAAATCCCTAGACAAGTTACCTTCGAAACCCCATATCACCATTATGTTACAGCTTGGTCCAATCCTTCTTGCTCTGATCTATGCGGTTGTTATGTTTCGCTTTTCCGCTTGGCGACTTAATCGCCAATTGGATCAAACCTCGTCCCGTTTGCAGGACGCGGAATTGCAGGCGCAAATCGACAAAATGGCGGGTGCAATGCAGGTGCGTGATATCCCCGTGTATGTTCAGGACATCCCCACAATAAATGGTTTGGCGGCCCCAGATGGGCGGGTGTTTATTACCCAAGGGTTTATCGACAAATACAAATTGGATGAGGTCAGCGCAGGCGAAATTGCCAGTGTGGTTGCGCATGAACTGGGCCATGTGGCTCTGGGACATTCGCGCAAACGAATGATTGATTTTTCTGGACAAAACGCCATGCGCGTCGCCCTGGGCGCGATCCTGTCACGGTTTTTACCGGGGATCGGCGGCATCATTGCCAATGGATTGGGCAGTCTGTTAATGGCAAAATTATCGCGCAGCGATGAATTTGAGGCTGACGCCTATGCCACAGCATTGTTGATGCAATCAGGCCTATCGGTTGAGGCACAGATGAGCTTGTTTGAAAAACTGGATAAATTGACAGGTAATTCAGGGTTGTCACCGGCGTGGTTATTAAGCCACCCCAAGGCCCAAGATCGCATTGCCGCCATTCAATCAAATTATGCCAAGTGGCAGTAAGATCCGCGTGAAGACCACCCTTGTTTAATTTCCACGCCAATCGATAGATTGGCAAGCGCCGAACTCCCTCCTGAAGGGCGCTTTCTGCGCCACCCCAGGTCGGCTAAGCGCAAAATGATAGCGGAATGCTTAGAATGGGGCACCCAGACCCCCATCAATTCTTTTGAATAAAGTCCACCAACTGTTGCGTTGATCCATCTTTGCCGCTGGCCGAACGAGCCCCCGTCAATATTGGTTCAAGCGCAGTTGCCAATTCTTTGCCCAGCTCAACACCCCATTGATCATAGCTGTTGATGCCCAAAATCACGCCCTCTACAAACACACGGTGTTCATATAACGCCACGATCTGTCCCAATACCTCTGGGGTCAGTTGCGGATACACCAATGTGGTTGAGGGGCGGTTTCCGCTGAACACGCGGTGGCGCGCCTGGCGTTCTAATTCATCCCCACTAAACCCCTTTGCCGCCATCATATCACGGGCAACTTCCAGACTGCGTCCTGTCATCAATGCCTCGGATTGGGCCAAACAATTTGCAACCAGTAGGGTGTGATGATGTTGCATATCCTCTTCATGACCGCGCGCGGCAATCATGAATTCGCATGGGATTACGCGCGTGCCCTGATGGATCAGTTGATAAAATGCATGCTGTCCGTTGGTGCCCGGTTCCCCCCAAACGATGGGGCCCGAATGATAGGGCAATGTGGTGCCATCCATGGCGACGCCCTTGCCGTTGCTTTCCATTTCAAGTTGTTGAAAATACGCAGGTAATCGTGACAACCGTTGATCGTATGGCAATACTGCACGCGTCGCATAATCACACACTTGGTTATGCCACACCCCGACCAGTGCCAACAATATGGGCAGATTTTCATGGAATTCCGCAGCGCAAAAATGTTGATCCATGGACTGTGCACCACGCAAAAATGCATGAAACCCATCACGCCCAATTGCAATCATCAACGACAATCCAATCGGTCCCCACATGGAATACCGTCCGCCCACCCAATCGGCAAAGCCAAAGACACGGGAGGGATCAATACCAAAATCGCTGGTTTTATCTGCTGCTGTGGATAGCGCTGCGAATTGCGCCGCCGGTGTTTCCACGCGTTCGGACATCCATGCCCGCGCTGTGCGCGCATTGGTCATGGTTTCAATTGTGGTGAATGTTTTCGAAGCCACAATAACCAACGTCGTTTCTGGGTTCAGATCGCGCAAAACATCACTGATATGTGCCCCATCAACATTGGACACGAAATGGCATTTTGGCCCATCATGATAGGGGGCAAGCGCCAGTGTCGCCATCGCAGGACCCAGATCCGATCCCCCGATTCCGATATTGACCACATCCGTGATGCGCCCGCCCTGCCCGACGAAATCACCATCGCGCACCGCTTGCGCAAAATCACCCATACGGTTCAGGGTTTGCAAAACTTCGGGCATGACATCCTGTCCATCCACATGGACACTGTCACCATCCAAATTTCGCAGTGCGGTGTGCAGCACCGCGCGCCCCTCGGTATCGTTTATTTTCGCACCTTGAAACATCGCATCGCGTTTTTGGGCAACACCACGATCGCGGGCCAATTTCAACAACGCCTCACGCGCCGTTTCATCCATGTTGGTTTTCGAATAATCAAACAACATATGATCAAAACGCACAGAAAATGCGGCCGCTCGATTTGGATCGTCAAACAGACTTAGGATCGGACGGTCAGAGACCTCTGAATAAAGAGATTTAAGTGCATCAAACATGTATCAACCTATTGTTATGGGGCCCAATGAACAGTCGCACCCATCATGACGGCGCGAATGGGGGCATCAAAAGCATCTGAAATTTCAGCGCGCTCTAATGCCGCGCGTTTTTCATCCCCAAAAATCAGGATGTGTTTGTTTATAGCCCCGTCCAACACATGTGCAGGCAGGGTAACACGGGGTTCTGGCGCGCCAGGCGCGCGCATTGCAACCAAATTTGGTGCATCGCCTGATAGGGCAAGGTTTAAATTATCCGCCTCTGGAAAAATTGAGGCTGTGTGCATATCAGTTCCCATACCCAGTAACAACACTGTGATGGGACGCAACACATCAACACCATCCGCCAATTTCGGCAGTTCGGTTTCAATGTCCCCCTCAGCATAAAGTGGGATCAAACGCGCCGCGGCAGCAGAACCAACCAGCAGCCGTTCTTTGATCAAACGTGTATTTGAACGATCCGATGTTTCAGGCACCCAGCGTTCATCACTTAGCGCGATATCGACACGGTCCCACGCCACATCAGCCCCACAAAGACCATCAAAAACGGGGCCTGGCGAAGTGCCCCCCGGCACAACCAAACTGACCCGATCTTTTTGACGTAAGGCATCATTTAATTCACTGGCCAAACGTCCCGCCAGATGCAATGCCAGCATATCACGATCTGCATGTTCGATTATATTCATTGTCGTATCTCTCGCCATTTACGTCCATCGCGGTGCAACAGCATTAAGGCATCATCAGGTCCTGAACTGCCACTGTCATAGGGTTTTGGAACATCATTGCGTGCCTCCCACCCTTGGATTATTGGATCGGTCCAGCTCCAGGCTGCCTCTACCTCATCGCCGCGCATGAACAGGGTCTGGTTGCCCCGAATAACATCCATAATCAATCGCTCATACGCTTCTGGTGCACTTTCTGCGTCGGGCCCCAAAGCTTCG
>CAXABH010000047.1:0-9562 GCA_963966925.1 uncultured Rhodobacterales bacterium | reverse complement strand
GGATAATTAAAGATCGACGAATATTTCATCCGTCCATCCAACAACATTTCCGTCAACTCATCCCGGCTAACGCCCAATGTTTCCGCCGCGCAGTACAGATATAATCCGTGCCCCGCCTCATCCTGCACCTTGGCCAGTAAAATCGCCTTTCGTTCCAATGTTGGCGCGCGCGTGATCCAGTTGCCCTCGGGCAACTGACCCACGATTTCCGAATGCGCATGCTGAGAGATTTGACGGATCAGCGTTTTTCGATACCCCGCTGGCATCCAGTCCTTTGGTTCAATCTTTTCGCCTGCATCGATACGGGCTTGGAAGGCGTCCAACTCTGGACCGCACTCTGTATTTTCCGACTTTACCATTTGTGCATACATCAGATCATTCCTTATACACGTTCCAAAATTAGGGCAGTCCCCTGCCCAACACCGACGCACATTGTGCAAAGCGCATAGCGCCCGCCGCGTCGTTTCAATTCATGCGCGGCCCCCAAAACAAGGCGCGCACCCGACATTCCCAATGGATGACCCATCGCAATAGCACCCCCATTTGGGTTAACCCGCGGGTCATCATCCCCAACACCCAAGGCGCGCAGCGTTGCCAGACCCTGACTTGCAAAAGCCTCATTCAATTCAATGATGTCCATGTCCGCAATCGTTAGCCCCGCACGCGCCAATGCCTTTTGGCTGGCAGGGACTGGACCAATGCCCATGATACGTGGCGCAACACCAGCCGATGCCATACACAAAACCCGTGCCATGGGGGTCAATCCATGGGATTTTAGCGCCGTGGCCGAGGCCAACAAAAGCGCCGCCGCACCATCGTTTACACCGCTTGCGTTGCCTGCAGTGACCGATTTTTCCACCCCATTGATCCCGCGCAGTTTTGCCAAACTTTCGGTCGTTGTTTGGGGCCGTGGATGTTCATCTGTATCCACGACAATGGGATCCCCTTTACGCTTAGGAATGGTCACAGAACAAAGTTCGTCCGCGAAACGTCCCGCCGCCTGCGCCGCGGCCCAGCGTTCTTGGGAGCGCAGCGCAAAGGCATCCTGATCCGCACGATTGACGCCATATTCTGCAGCAACATTATCTGCGGTTTCTGGCATACTATCCGTGCCATAGGATGCATCCATTTTTGGGTTCACAAACCGCCACCCAATTGTTGTGTCATAAACTGCAGTGTTGCGGGAAAATGCGGCCTCGGCCTTGGGCATAACAAAGGGCGCGCGCGACATGCTTTCAACACCCCCTGCGATCACCAATTCATAATCACCCGATTTAATCCCACGTGCGGCAAATCCAACGGCATCCATACCACTGGCGCATAGCCTGTTCACTGTGATCCCTGGCACATCCTGAGGCATGCCGGCCAACAGTGCCGCCATACGGGCAACGTTGCGATTATCTTCGCCTGCTTGGTTCGCGTCACCATAAATGACCTCATCCGTTTTGGACCAATCCACCTGCGGATGTCGCGCCATCAGTTCCGCAATCGGTACTGCCGCCAAATCATCTGCACGCACAGACGAAAGTGCGCCGCCAAATTTTCCAATCGGGGTGCGAACCCCATCACAGATAAATGCGTCCAATGCCATAATCCTTTAATCTTGCGCTTGATTAACACGATTCAAACAGTCGCTCAATAATTATGTTACGAAATATTGATTAATGTATATTTTTGTAACGTATTTCTGTTCTTGCTCTTTTTGAACATCTTTGAAACCATTCAGATCAGAGTTTGAGGAGCCATTGTGACCAAAATTGCGTGCATCGGTGAAGTCATGATTGAACTGTCCCTGCAAACGGCGGAGACGGCCCAGATTGGCATCGCTGGGGATACATACAACACCGCCGTGTATTTAGCGCATCTGTTAAAGAACTGCGCCGAGGTGCAATATATAACGGTGATTGGGCAGGATGCATTTTCTGATCGAATATTGGCGCATATGCATCATCATGGGGTCGGGTCGGATTTTGTGGTCCGCCATTCCCTGAAAAATCCGGGTCTATATGCGATTGAGACAGATGATCAGGGCGAACGACGGTTTAGTTATTGGCGATCTGACAGTGCGGCGCGCACGCTATTTGGCCCTGAATGCGCAATTGACCTGACGATGCTAGCACAGTTTGACTTGATCTATATCTCGGGCATCTCTTTGGCCATCTTACCTGTCACACAGCGGCACGCCCTAATTGAGGCACTGATATATTATCAGGCACGCGGCGGCATTGTGGCCTATGACAGCAATCATCGCCCCAAACTGTGGGAAACCCCCGAAATTGCGCGCCAAACGAATGAAGTGATGTGGGATTTCGCGGCGATTGCCCTGCCATCGGTTGATGATGAAATGGGCATTTTCGGGGAAAGTGATGCCTCTGATGTGATTGCGCGCCTGTGTAAAGATGGGCCGCGGATTGGCGCGTTGAAACGGGGGCATCTTGGGCCATATGATTTGGAACATCAGATTTCGAAAAACTATGGTTTGGTCCAACACGTGGTGGATTCGACGGCAGCGGGCGATAGTTTCAATGCAGGTTTTTTGGCGGGCTATATCAAGGCAGCAGCGCCTGATGATCGCCTGAAGCAGGCGCATGATTTGGCAGCCCGGGTGGTGCAATACCGCGGTGCCATTCTGCCCGATGCAGAGCTGGCCGATATAAGCAAAGCGTGATACGCTCTGCGCTAATCTAGCAGTTTCAAAACATAGATATCCATGATCCAGCCGTGATTTTCACGGGCTGTGGCGCGTGTTTGAACGATCTGCTCAGTCACTTGATCCAAGGGGCCTTGAATCAAAACTTCTTCTTTCATGCCAACGTATGCGCCCCAATAAATCTGACAATTCTGATTGTCTAAATTTTGAAACGAACACGCGCCATCCAACATCACGGCCACTGTATCAACACCCACAGGCCACCCATTGTCCCGCAATTGACGCCCCGTGGTCACAACGAAAGGACGCGCCAGTTCATTGATGGGAATGGCGTGCGCCGCTGTCAAAACCTGAAGCGATGTCAGCCCCGGCAAAACAGTGATTTTCGGCGCCGGCTTCAACCGCGACGCGATGCGTAATGAACTGTCATAAAGCGACGGATCGCCCCAAATCAACAAGGCGACCCTGCCCGTTTCAATATTCCCCTGAATTGTATCCTGCCACACATCAGCAATCGCGTCATGCCAATGGTGCACACGGTCCACATAGGGGATCGCAGGATCACGGACGGGCAATTCAAATTCCACAATGCGCGATAAATCAACGCCCTCAATCTTAGAACAAATGTCATGGCGCAAATCGGCCAAATCCGACTTATTATCCCCCTTGGTCGGGATCATAATCAAATCGGCGCTGGCAATCGCCTTTTCTGCCTGACGCGTGATGTGATCAGGATTGCCGGTTCCAATGCCGATCAGCAAAAGTTCGATCATGCCTCTGCCTCATCATACTTGGCCAGCGGACCATAAAGGATCAGCGCAGGTTTTGGCGAAACCTCTTTTGCCAGATCATCTGCTAACGCACCAACTGTGGTAAAGCGCAGGGTTTGCTCAGGTTTGGATACAGCCTCGGCCAATAGTGCGGGCGTATCCTTGGGCAAACCTTCTTCAAAAAGTCGCGCTGAAAATCTTGTAAACGTGCGCTGACCCATGAACACTACAGTGGTTGCTAGTGGATCAGCAAGCGCAGGGAAATTCAAATCCTCGGGCAGAACACCATCCACATTGTGCCCTGTCACGAACTGCACACGCCGCGCCGATAGCCGACGTGTTAGCGGAATGCCCGCCGCCGCAGCCGCAGCAAGCGCCGAGGGGACACCTGGGATAATCTCGTATTTTATGCCTGCGGCATGCAGGGCATCTTGTTCTTCTTCTAAGCGGCCAAACAAACCACTGTCACCTGATTTCAGGCGCACAACCTGCGCGCCTGTTTCTGCGTAATCCACCAAAAGTCGACTAACGTGGTGTTGTTTTGGCGATGGACGTCCAGCCCGTTTTCCAACTGCCACCAATTCACAAGACGAGGCCGCATGGGACAAAATTGGACCTGATGATAAATCATCAAACAAAATCACATCTGCACGGCGCAAACGATCAACGGCCTTGACCGTCAACAATTCGGGATCACCGGGCCCAGAGCCTACAAAACTTACAAATCCGCTCATCCGCGTTCTTTCGCAATCAAATGGAAAAAGGTTCCTGAAACTTGCCCACGGCGCGATCCTGTTTCAGGCACAGGGTTTCCATCGGCATCTGCCACTTCAAACAGGGGTTGATCAGGCTGTTCAAGGATGCGTGAATAGTGGAATTCATGGCCCCGCAAACGATCGCCCGTTGCGAAATTCAGAATGTTTTCTGTGGCCAGCACCTGGCGATATCCCAAATGGAATTTACGCTTTTCAAAGCTGGTTACCAATCCCAGTAACCCCGCCATTTTGTGATGCGTGCCCTCTTTATCAATCAGCGTATCACCCAGAACCATATATCCCCCACATTCGCCGTGAACGGGTCGTGTTTGGGCATGTTTGCGCAGAGCATTCAAAAATACATCTGCACCGGCAATTTTACCGCCGTGTAATTCCGGGTATCCGCCCGGCAACCATACCAAATCCGCCGTTGGGTCAGGTGCCTGATTGGCCAATGGGGAAAAGGGCAGAACCTCTGCCCCCTTTTCGCGCCATCCTTTTAGGATATGGGGATAGGTGAATGAAAACGCCTCATCCTGTGCCAATGCAATACGTTGTGCTGGTGGATCAATCAGCTGCGCATTCGCGGTCGGCGCAACCGTTTGCGCGGCCGCTTCCTCAATCGCATCAAGATCCAAATGTTCCGTCACAAAATTTGCGTAGTCTGCAATCGCCGTTTCTAAATCGGGATGCTCAACCGCTTGGATCAAGCCAAGGTGGCGTTCAGGCAAGGCCAGATCCCCACGACGCGGGAGTGAGCCGAACACCTTAAGCCCTGCATCCTCCATCCCCTGACGCACATAGCGTTCATGGCGCGGACTTGCCACACGGTTTAGGATGACACCCGCTATCGGCAAGGATGAATCATATAGTTTAAACCCTAATGCAGCAGCCGCCGCAGACTGGGCCTGACCACTGACATCGATAACAATAATGACAGGCCAGCCAAAATATTTTGCGGTTTCAGCAGAACTGCCAAATCCTAACGCTCCTTGACTAAGGACGCCGTCAAACAGTCCCATAGATCCTTCTGCAATCACCATATCGGCATCTGCGGATGTTTCAATCACACCCTGCAAAACACCCGCGTCCATGGCCCATGTATCAAGGTTAAAAGATGCACGTCCCGACGCAAATCGATGGAATGCAGGGTCAATGTAATCTGGCCCGCTTTTATATGGTTGCACCGCATTGCCCCGATCACGAAAGGCACGCAATAACCCCAGCGTCACTGTTGTTTTACCCGTGCCCGACGAGGGCGCAGAAATCAGAAAACCACGTGCGTTAGTCATGACCAATCTCTGCCCGTGCTGTTAGGGGACGATAGCGGCGTTCGTAATCTTTGTCATAAAGACTGCTTTCTCCGAAATCATGCGCGTTTAAAGTTTTGCCAACCATGATCAGGGCAGTGCGTTCCACATCGGGGCCAATCATATCGGCGATTGTGCCTAATGTCGCACGAAACACCCGCTCCTCTGGCCATGATGCGCGGTACACCACTGCACAGGCGCACTCAGCACCATAATAGGGCGTCAATTCCTCAACCACTTTTGGCAGAACCTGAATGGACAAGTGTATGGCCAAGGTGGCACCCGTTTTCGCAAAATTTGCGAGTGTCTCGGCAGGTGGCATCGAAGAGGCGCGCCCAGAGGTGCGCGTCAACACAACCGATTGCGCCAGCTCTGGCAGGGTTAATTCCGATTGCAGCGCGGCCGCGGCCGCCGCGAAACTGGGAACACCGGGTGTCACAGACACAGGGATGTCCAGCGCACGAATGCGGCGCAATTGTTCACCCATCGCAGACCAGACAGATAAATCCCCCGAATGCAGACGCGCCACATCTTGCCCCGCATCATGTGCCGATTGAATTTCTGCGATAATGCCATCCAAATCCATCGGCGCGGTATTGATAATGCGCGCACCCTTTGGACAATGGGATAATAATTCTTCGGGAACCAGTGATCCCGCATAGAGGCACACGGGACAAGACGCGATTAAATCACGTCCCCGCAATGTAATAAGATCTGCGGCCCCAGGGCCTGCACCGATAAAATGGACTGTCATGATCCCTCCGTAATCGCGATGGCACAGGTTGCCAAGCGATCGTTTGATATTTTGCGCATCGACACCAGTGTCGCACCTGAACCCGCCGCGATCAGGGCCGCGGCCTCGGCTACGCTGCCCGTGCCACGATGATACAAGGATGCCTGTGATTGCGTCTGCGTCTGTGCCTGATCTAGGCTGTGTTGCGATACTTTTTGAATGGGCAGGTTTTGGGTAAGTGCAAATGCCTGAAATGCGTCAAAGCCCGCCTTATCCGCAACCGTTGCAATAGCATCAGGCGCATAGCCCGTTTGTTCCAGCGCATCTTGCAAACTTGCCTCTGTCACATCTGCACGCATGCCAAACCCTGCAACGATCATTTTGTCACGCTCCATTGCATGATGGGATAACTTGCAGCCCACCCTGTGCGCGATCCAATCGCCTTGGGCGCGGATAATTCGACGCGCAATAAATCCCCGCCAAATTCAGCCTGTGCACGCATTATATCTGCATCACTTTCCAATGTGACTGAATTTGCGACCAACCTTGCCCCACCGGACATTAAGGGCCAAAGCATTTGCACCAAGTCATAGGAAAACCCACCACCCACAAAAACAACATCTGGGGCCTCTAAATCGCCCAACGTATCAACAATTGCGCCTGTGCGCACGTCCAGATGCGCCACCCCAAGCTTATCAGCATTGGCGCGAATACGTTTGGCACGCGTTTCATCACGTTCCACCGCAATCGCGCGCAGGCTGGGATGGGATAGTAACCATTCTATGGCAATGGATCCCGACCCTGCCCCTAAATCCCATAACAGTTCATTGGGACGTGGTGCCAACGCGCTCAGTGTCAGGGCGCGCACAGGGCGTTTTGTGATCTGACCATCGTGATCAAATAAATCATCACGGCGACCTGATGCATGGGTCATCACCGCATCTGCGCCCGCAAATGTGATCCCAGCGCAAACGGGATGTGTGACATCTGTTAGGTTATAATCATCCGCCTGTAGCGAACGCAGACGTTCGTTTGGTCCACCCAGCGCCTCAAGCACATGAAGTGTGCTGCGACCAAAACCCTGATCACTTAACCAATGTGCTAAATCCCCAACTGCCGCCCCATCGCGTAGGGTGACAATGGCCTGTGTATCAGGTGCAAGATGGGGGATCAGGGTTTCAAAAGAACGCGCGTGTAATCCGATTGTAGCCACTGACTGCAATGCCCAGCCCAAACGTCCAGCCGCCCATGAAAACGTTGATGGGGCCGGGATCGAGACCCATTCATCTGATTGCAGATGATGGGTGAGTGGTGTGCCCCCACCAAACCAAAACGGATCGCCAGATACCAATACCGCGATCTGTTTGCCCCGCCCGCGTTCAGCCAAGACTTGATCGATCCCATCGGCAAATGGAACCGGCCACGGACGTGCGCGTTCGCTGTCCACCCCGATCAATTCCAGATGGCGTGGGGGACCAAAAACAATGTCTGCGTTTAATAGTGCCTCTTGACGCGCTGCACAAAACCCCGCAAGTCCATCTTCACCGACACCAATGATGCTGATCCAAGGATTATCCATGCGCACACACCTTTTGATCTTGGCGGGAACGACCGAAGCCACAGATTTGGCCAAGCTGGTTGCCAAGGCAAATATCCCTGCGACCCTGTCCTATGCGGGTCGCGTAGAACGTACCAAACCCCAGCCTTTGCCAAAACGTATCGGCGGATACGGCGGTGCCCATGGATTGGCCGAATATTTGCGTACCCAAAAGGTGACGCATGTGATTGATGCAACCCATCCATTTGCCAGCCAGATGAGTGTGAATGCGATTAACGCTTGCCGCGAAACGGGAACCCAACTTTGCGCTCTGACGCGCTCTGCCTGGGACAGCGTGGAGGGGGATGAATGGTACCGAGTGCCAACGATTAAGGCCGCGGCAGAGTATTTGCGCGGAATGGACAAAACAAATGTCATGCTGGCCATTGGCCGTATGCATTTGGCCGAATTTGCCCTTGCGCCCCAACATCAATATTTGCTGCGCCTTGTGGATGAAACAGAAACGCTGCCCCTGCCCAAGGCGACAGCCCTGTTTTCGCGTGGACCCTTCAGTACCCAAGATGACATCGCACTGATGCGCGAACATCATATCAAACTTCTGGTGTCCAAAAACGCAGGAGGGCGCGGCACCTATTCCAAGATCGAGGCCGCGCGTCATTTGGGTATTCCCGTGGTCATGATTGATCGCCCAGCGATCCCTGAACGGACCCAGGTTCATACACCTAAGGATGCGCTGGACTGGGTTCATCGCTCGGCTACCTCGTAAAAACGCGGGGTGTAAACAAAGTCTTGTTTCCCATGCTGCACGATTTTTGTTTTGGACGAACCAACGATGACAACTGTGCGCATGTCGGCCATTTCGGGCGTTGTGTCCTGTAATGGAACCACACGAATGGTTTGATCAGAACGTGATACGTTACGGGCAAAAATAACTAGGCGATTATCGCCACACTCGTCTTTTAGCACCTGCAATGTTTTTTCAAACCCATGCGGACGCGAGGTCGAGCGTGGATTATAAAACGCCATCGCAAAATCCCCCTGCGCCGCAAGGCGCAAGCGACGTTCAATAATGTCCCATGGTTTCAAATTATCGCTTAGGTTTATACAACAAAAATCATGTCCCAACGGCGCACCGACGGCAGCAGAGGCCGCAAGCATTGCTGTGATGCCTGGCAAAACCGTGATTTCAACATCTGCCCAATCCTCGGATGGTGTTTCCATCGCCTCAAACACGGCAGCAGACATTGCAAACACGCTGGGATCACCAGATGAAACGATAACAACATCCCCCCCTGCCGCCGCCAAATCCAATGCGTGGCGCGCGCGGTCCAATTCGACACGGTTGTCTGATGGGTGGCACACCAAATCAGGGCGTGCAGGCAACCGTTCAATATAAGGGATATATCCCACAGCATCCGTCGCGCGCGCGATTGCTGCGCTAACTTCGGGTGTGACAAAACCCTGTTCGCCCGGACCAATCCCAACAATGGTTACTGTTTTGCTCATGGGCGGCGCCCCTGACCATGGACCACGATGATGGTGAAATAGGGCACTTTATCGCCCTGAAAATCAGATAGTTTGGTGACGTTTTGATCTGGCATGGTGGCATATTGCACCATCCACGCACGATCATACAAATTTGCCTCTTTTAGCGCCTGTCGCACCTTGGGGAAATTCGTACCAATTTTCATGACGACCAGTGCGTCGGTGCTTTTCATCCGAGCACTCAGCGTGTCCTGATCCAATGTCCCCATCAACACAGTCAGGATGTCATCGCCCCATGTGA
>CAXABH010000046.1:0-9626 GCA_963966925.1 uncultured Rhodobacterales bacterium | reverse complement strand
TCAAGGGTTGGGCCCCAGATGAAAGTCAACAAAAACCACTGCGCCCAGGCTCTGCAAAAATGCGACTTGCAGATGCACTTGGTGTCGCAGAACACCATTTGAACGATTGACCACAGGCGTGTTTGCCTTATGTCTGTTTGGACTAACGGAATGACAAAAGAATGTTTGACAAAAATACACCCCTAAGCTGCCCTGTGCATGCAGC
The DNA here is from genome assembly GCA_963966925.1 of uncultured Rhodobacterales bacterium. Taxonomy (GTDB): domain Bacteria; phylum Pseudomonadota; class Alphaproteobacteria; order Rhodobacterales; family Rhodobacteraceae; genus HIMB11. The sequence continues at coordinate 9,421 of CAXABH010000046.1, read as the reverse complement.
GCCAGATCACCCCAAAGTACCTGAACAAAAGGTCGGGATCCTAATCGCCAACCTGGGTACACCAGACAACTATGATTATTGGTCGATGCGCCGATACCTGGGCGAGTTTTTGTCAGATAAACGCGTGATTGATTATCCTGCCTATCTTTGGCAACCGCTGCTTCAATTAATTATCCTGACCTCACGTCCGTTCCGCTCGGGCGCGGCTTATAAATCAATCTGGAATGAAGATCAGGGCGAAAGCCCCTTGATGACAATTACAAAGGCGCAAACGGCCAAGATAAAAGACCGTGCGAATGAATTGTATGGCGACAATGTCGTTGTCGATTTTGCAATGCGTTATGGGAATCCTTCAACCAAATCCAAAGTCCGCGAAATGGTGGCGAAAGGATGTTCAAAAATCTTGTTCTTCCCACTTTACCCACATTATGCAGGCGCAACATCTGCAACCGCAAATGATCAATTTTTCCGCGCCCTGATGGAGGAAAAGTGGCAACCAATTGCGCGCGTTGTAGAACCTTATTTTGATGACACTGCATACATTGACGCCTTGGCACAATCTGTCGAAAAAGCATATGCAGAAGCCGAAAATAAACCCGATGTTCTTGTGTGTTCATACCATGGCGTACCCAAACGTTATCTAATGCAAGGCGATCCCTATCATTGTCAGTGCCAAAAGACGACGCGCCTGCTGAAAGAGCGTTTGGGATGGGCTGACACAGATATCGTGACAACATTCCAATCAAAATTTGGGCCAGAAGAGTGGTTAAAACCCTACACCGTAGAGGAGGTTGCACGCCTTGCTGAAGAAGATGGTAAAAAACGGATCGCAGTAATTGCACCCGCGTTTTCAGCAGACTGCATCGAGACCTTGGAAGAGATCAACGAAGAAATTAAAGAAAGCTTCGAAGAAGCCGGTGGCGAAGAGTTCACCTACATCCCATGTCTAAACGATGATGATGCGCATATCGATGCACTGACACAGATCATCAGTCGGAACCTACAAGGCTGGCTGTGATCTTTAAATTCTGCGCTTAAAGACACCAGTGGCCGTCGCGGCCACTGTACCCAAATCATCGCTGACACTTGCTTTGGCAAAAAACGTTTTGTGTCCACCACCCGTTACTTTGGCAGTCGTGATCAAACAGTCGCCGCTGACCTTGGCCATGTAATTCACAGACAAATTCAGCGTCATTACAATATGCGGATTATCTGGATCGCCAGTATAAGATCCTGCAAAACCCATCGCAGTGTCAAGCACCGTCGCCAGCGCGCCACCATGTGGAATGCCCTCACGGTTTAACAGATGTGGACCCATCGGCATCATAAGTTTTGCAACACCGTTTGACCATTCAACAAGTTCATAACCCATATGTTTTTGGAATCCGCTAAGGGGTTCGTTCAGTTCAACTTTATGCATTTTTAAACTGTTCTCGCCGCAGCGAGTCCTTGGCGTGCAAATTCATTTACATATTCCCCCAGTCTTAACGCGCGTTTCGGGTCAGCCGCGTTACCATCTAATGCGCGTTTTTTCACACCCTGCAAAATGCCAGCCATTCGGAAAAAACAGAACGCAAGATAAAATCCAAAGCCATCAATGCCTGCAATCCCACGACGATTACAATATTCATTGATGAATTCCTGATCGCTGGGCAATCCATTTTCTGCACGATCAACACCTGCTAAGCCACGGCCATCCTCACCCACTGGCATACGCCATTGCATGATAACCGCCGCTAGGTCGGCATATGGGTGCCCCAGCGTTGATAATTCCCAGTCAAGGACCGCCAAACAATCTGGTCCATCCTGTGAAAATAACAAATTGTCGATGCGATAATCGCCATGGACCAAACTCCTTTGACCATCATCCTCAGGCATATTTTGATCGAGCCAAACCATCAAATCATCCATATCAGGAATAGCCTCAGTTTCGGTTGCCTTGTATTGATTTGACCATCGCTCTGTCTGCCGTCGAAAATAATTTCCAGGTGCGCCGTAATCATCCAAACTGGTGTTAGTCAGATCAACCGTATGAATTTCCGCTAACACTCTGTTCATTTCAGAATAAATTGCCTTGCGCCGCTTAGGGTCAATGTTGGGCAACCTGGGATCATCGAAACTCTGTCCCTCAATGAAATCCATCACATAAAATGTTGCACCCAAAATATCATCATCTTCGCAAAGTGCATGCATTCTAGCGACAGGTATATTTGTTTCATATAGCGCACTTTGTACCCTAAACTCACGATCAACGGCATGCGCGGACTTCAATAAAACGCCAGGCGGTTTACGCCGCAATACATAGGACCCACTGTGTGCATCTAATCTAAAGGTTGGGTTGGACTGTCCACCTGCCAATTGAATGATATCAAAAGGGCCCTGAAACCCCTGAACATGCTCTTTCAGCCATGGTTCCAATTTTCCTCGGTTCACAAGTTCATAGTCCATAATCACAGGCCCTAACTATAGGTTAACAGATGCTGCGTTTGTGCAGAAACAAAGGGGGTTTCATTAAATGCATTCAAGAAAAAACCACCCGTCCGCCGAGAGTGAATAAACGTCGACATCGACGCATTCTTAATTTGTAATTGAAGATCGACTTGTTTGGCATGCGCAATACCCAGCACATCTGCAACGATCTTTGAAATTGCGCCACCCGAACTAACAACCAAAATGGTTCCACCCTCTAATTCCAAAATTGTCTGCTGCGCCCGCTTCAACCGTGTCTCAAACATGGCCCATGATTCTGGAGGGTTCACAATTTCATCGTTCTGCCACTTGGCGATAGTTTCTCGAAGGACACGAAAATGCGTTTTTCGATCTGTATGCAGTCCAACGGGCGCTTCGCCACCTGCAAAACGAGCATCCAATAGTCTCGTAAAATCGTATTCGTTTAAATCTGGTGTGATGATTTGGTCTTTGACCTGCGTGCCTATTCCCTTTGATATGCCCTTCAGGGTTTCGTCATGGCGCACCATGTTACCGCAAATCCAATGATCTATCGTTATCCCTTGCTCAAAGAGCGCCTTGCCCAGCGCAACGGCTTGTTCATGCCCAACGTCAGACAACATGTCGTAATTCGCATGGCCAAATTGCGCCTGACCGTGTCGAACAAATATAATCTTTGGCAACCTTATTCTCCTACGTAATCGCGGCCTATCCATTTTGCGATCAGGGCAGGTTTTTCTTCGTTTTCGATTTCAACCTTAACTTCCCAAACATTTGTAACTTCACCTGGTCGTGATTCACGCAACTCAAGCAATGTAAAATGACCTCGAATACGCGCACCCGCTTTCACAGGGGCAAGAAATCTGATTTTATCAAACCCATAGTTCACGCCCATTTTTGAACCAATAATATCTGGTACGACATCATAAAACATCGCAGACAGCATCGATAGCGTTAGAAAACCATGTGCGATTGTGGTTCCAAACGGTGTTTCTTTTGCACGCTCAGCATCAATATGGATAAATTGAAAATCTTCGGTATTTTTTGCGAATTCGTCGATCCGTTCCTGATCAATTAAATACCACTCGCTTGCCCCGAAACTGGTCCCAACCCGTGCAGAATATTCCGCGATGGTCATCTTATTCGTCATTCGTCTTCTCCAAAGATACTAGGCCCGGTTGTTACATTTATGCCACCAGAAATCGGGATAATTGCACCAGTAATGTAAGAACCACCTGCACCACACAGAAATTGCATACAGGCTGCAATATCTTCAGGGCGTCCAACACGACCTAAAGGCACACGCGCACCTACCCGATCTGCACCTTTATCTTCTCCAATCGCAAACTTGGTCATCCCAGACTGAAACGGCCCGGGGGCCAGGGCATTTACGGTGATATGTTTATCAGCCAGCTCTTTTGCCAAAATACGGGTCATTTGATGCACAGCCGCCTTTGACACTGCGTAAGAATATGCTCCATCGCCCATTGGAATTTCGCCCATCACAGATCCTACGTTTACAACTCTTGCAGGATCGTCAAGTGTGGACGATGCAGTCAATTTGGCAAGTAAACCTTGCGTTAAATGAAACATCCCCGCAACATTCAGATCAAATACTTTACCCCAAGCACTATGGGGAAACGAACCAATGGGTGCGCCCCAGGTACGACCCGCATTATTCATCAAAATATGCAGCTTATCCGTTTTTGCATCTAAATTACTGATTAACTGTTCGATGCCTTCTTCTGTCGCAACATCCCCCCGAAGGGCTTGCACACTGCCTGCGAAACCCAAACTATTGATTTCACCAGCAGTCGCACAACACGCATCGATTTTCCGTGATGCAATAAAGACCTGCGCACCAGCAGCGGCAAGTGCCGTTGTTGCCATCCTGCCAATGCCAGTGCCCCCCCCAGTCACGAGTGCCGTTTTCCCATTCAGTCCAAAAAGTGCCGTTGGCGTCATGTTTGATCCTTTCGTTACCAAAACTATGAAAAAACAATCCCACATGGTCCAGTAGGTAGTTTATCGCCGTAGCGTCACGTTGGTAATCCGCAAGAGTTGCGAAGCACGTGAAACCCACGTATGTCAGTTAAAACTAAGCAAAAAGGTTTAGAATATTGGCAAACCACGTCTACCAAGGTGACTTACCTGATAATTTGGATTTAGGGTCCATCGTTGCAATTGATTGTGAAACAATGGGCCTTAAGCCATATCGTGATCGATTATGCGTCGTTCAATTATCTAGTGGCGACGGAAGCGCACATTTGGTGCAGATCGCAAAGGGGCAAACATCTGCACCTAATCTATGTAAATTACTGGAAGACCCAAACGTTCTAAAACTTTTCCACTTTGGTCGATTTGATATTGCAGCGATGTATCATGCATTTGGTGCCCTAACTGCACCTGTCTACTGTACCAAAATCGCAAGTAAACTGGTCCGTACATATACTGATCGGCACGGGTTAAAAAACCTACTTCAAGAATTACTAGACGTAGACATATCTAAACAACAACAATCCAGCGATTGGGGGGCCGACAGTCTATCACAGGCACAGGTTTCATACGCTGCGTCGGATGTGTTGTATCTTCACCGCTTACGAGAGGTATTGAACACAAGGCTGGAACGTGAAGAACGCGATCAGATCGCGCAGGCCTGTTTCGATTTCCTACCGCAGCGCGCTTTGCTTGATCTTAAAGGTTGGCCCGACGAAGACATATTTTCGCACTGATTTAAAATGCTGGGTCGTCGGTTGACATATTCACAGACCATATTTGTAATGAAGATCATACTGCCTGCGGTTGCAATCCTGTTGATTATAGGTGTCTTTGCACTGTCTCGTGGACAGACAGATCAACAAAAATTACCCTTTTCGCCCCATGAAATTACCCAGCGATTGAAAGAGCAGGCTATCGACAATCCACTATATATTGGGTCCACACAAAACGGCACAGAGGTTAGAGTTTCAGCAAAACGATTGGTCCCCATACAGGGCGATCAAAAATTTACAATATTTCATACCGTCCATGCAGAGTTTGTTAAAGGTAGACTACCAATTGGTGTGATTACAGCAGAACAAGCACGACTGGACACATCATCAGATATTGTCGAATTCATCGGAAACGTCGTGATGACAGACAATGATACCCGAAGCGTGACGGCTGACACACTGCACACAAACGGCAGTATGACAAATTCAGTTTTCGAAGGCAGTGTAAAATTGATGAATGGGCAGAATTCTGTTACCTCAGACAAACTAGAGGTATATCGCCAATCGGCCTCTTCACCCCGTAGATTTGTTTTTACTGAACGCGTGAAAATGATATACAATCCTAGGCAATAAAAAATTGGAAATTCTATGATACTCCTGCGCGCAATATTGGTTTTAATTTTTTCAACCACACATGTCTTTGCACAGGATGAAGCAGGACAGTTTGGATCGTTGGCAAAAGACAGTCGTCAACCGATCGAAGCGCAGGCTGACAAAATGGAAATTGACGAAGCAACTGGGCTGGTCCAAATGTCCGGCCAGGTGGAAATCGTCCAAGGATTAACCACACTAACCGCGGAATTCGTGCGTTTGGAATACACCGAAGACCAAAGTGAAATTAAAACTATTTATGCTGCCGGATCAGTCTATTTAGAAAGCTCTGGTGATGTCGCCAAGGGGGATGAGGCAACCTATAAATTAGCTGAAAACATGATTTACCTAAACGGTAATGCAATGCTGAAACAGTCCGAAAATACACTGAATGCTGCAAAAATCGAATTAAACACCGAAACCGGTTCGGCAGTCATGACGGGCCGTGTTTCAACAACGTTGATGCCAAGAGGAGATTGACGTTGGCCGGCATAAAATTAAACGAAATTTCGACAGAATCTGGCCTGAAGATTAAAGGCCTTAGGAAAAGTTACAAAAAACGCACTGTCATTCATGACGTGTCCATGCAACTTCACCGTGGCGAGGTTGTGGCGCTGCTGGGTCCAAACGGATCTGGTAAAACCACGACCTTCTATTCAATAGCGGGCTTAGTGAACCCTGATGGTGGTCAAGTTAAAGTGGACGGTGTCGATGTCTCTACCTTGCCAATGTATCGCCGGGCACGATTAGGAATAGGATACCTGCCCCAAGAGGTTTCCATTTTTCGAGGACTGAACGTTGAAGATAACATTTCGGCAATCCTTGATGTGTCCGAACCTGATCGCCACACACGCAGGGAACGTTTGGAAGAATTGCTTGGTGAATTCTCCATTGAACACCTACGCAGAACGTCAGCGGTAGCATTGTCTGGCGGTGAACGCCGGCGCGTCGAAATTGCCCGCGCCCTGGCAGCTAAGCCAAAATATCTTTTGTTGGACGAACCGTTTGCAGGCGTAGACCCCATATCTGTAGGTGACATCCGCGATTTGGTTTCAGACCTGAAAACGCGTGGCATTGGCGTTCTAATTACCGATCACAATGTGCGCGAAACTTTAGAAATCGTGGACCGTGCGTATATCCTACACGACGGAAAAGTATTGATGTCTGGAACAACCGACGAGGTTATCTCGGATGCAAACGTGAAACGTGTTTATCTGGGTGATAACTTTAAGATCGCTTGATCTATATAATAAAAATTCGATCTTAAGGTTGACACAGCCCCCCTTCGTCGCCTTGAATAAAGGTGTAGAGAAGTTTTCTGAGCGAGTCTTTGGTTTAGGAAATGGACATAGCCGTCCCCTCTTGTTCTCTACCATTTCCTGATACGGACGTCCGCAACGCCCGCGCTGCAGTAATGCCTTTGGGCAAGCGGATACTCTGTGAATTACTAAAGGAGTTACAATGCGTTATCAAATTTCTGGAATGCATATCGATATTGGACAAGCCCTGCAAACGCATGTGAAAAACGAACTTGGCGATGCAGTCGTTAAATACGCCGAACGACCGACCGACGCCAATATCGTTTTTTCGAAAAGCGGCCATGAATATGTCTGTGAAACAACGATACATCTATCGACAGGCCTGACCGCACAGGCAAAAGCATCTAATCCAGAAATATATTCCGCATTTGATAGTTGTTGCGAAAAAATGGAGAAACAACTGCGACGCTATAAACGCCGACTAAAGGACCATCACAAAGAACGTCCAAACCCAGTTGAACTTTTGGAGGCTTCCTCTTATATCCTTGCCTCAGATGATGCAAACGAGGATTCGGAGCCCGATTCACTGCAACCCATTATTATCGCTGAAATGGAAACGAAAATTCCTTCCATATCAGTTGGTGAAGCGGTTATGCAGCTTGAATTATCAGGTGCTCCGTTTTTAGTTTTTAAGAACGAGGGCAAACAAAGCGTAAATGTCGTTTACCGTCGAGATGATGGAAACGTAGGTTGGATAGAACCGTAAAAACCTATCCATAGTTACGCTTAGGAGAATTTGGTTTCTATGGAATTGTTTAATTTGTTAAAGCCTGAAGCGGTGCGTGTTATCACGGCCGCTTCAAGTAAGAAGCGCCTATTGCAAGACGTGAGCGAAGTTGCAAACGTCTCATATGGATTTGAGCAGTCATCAACGTTAGACGCGCTGGTTGAACGCGAATCATTGGGTCCAACAGGGGTCGGTAACGGTGTTGCGCTGCCCCACGCACGGCTGTCGAGTGCGGAAAGCGTTTGTGGAACATTTGTACTACTTGAGAAGCCTGTAGATTTTGGCGCCGCAGATCGCCAACCCGTAGACATTGTTTTCTCTCTTTTTGCACCGCAAAACGCAGGCGTTGAACATTTAAAAGCACTCGCACTTGTGTCGCGGACGCTACGTGACAATGGGATTTGCTCTAAGTTACGTGCAAATACTGATGCAGGAACATTGTACACAATCTTGACTGAAGCCTATCGCACTCAAGCGGCATAATCTTTAAAACCAAAAATTTCATAGTCTCTCGTGTAGATTGCCCGCGCCTTGGCCTCAAGCTCACCGTCATAGACATTACTAAAGGCCAGCTCTATCGCATGATCTGCGTCCGGCGTAAGAGTGTTTTGTGGCAGTCCCTGCGCACTTGCGATGACCGGCAACATAGCATCCAATTCCGTTTCGCACAGAACATAATTTGGTGGCACTGTCTGAGCCATTGATCCGATCAACAGGTGCTGGCTCACCCAATTTCCATCTACGCGCAAAGGTGTTCGACCGCGTAAATTGACCTTTACAAAGTCCATAAACCCCGAAAACAAATGGTATAATTCGTCCACTGGAATCGATGATACATCTCCGGCTTTGGGTAACTGCAAACCGTAATCTTTGTTTAACTTATTTCGAAACCTTGGGAAACTTTTGTCGTGTTCAAATAAAATATGTGCACAAAAAGCATGAAAAGCCCGCTTCAGTGGATGACGAACTATGGTAATACTTTTGTATCCACGATTGACGTGCTGCCATTCTCGTAATGTTTTTTGAGTAAAGCCTCTTATCAATTCTTCGTTGTCAGATAGTGCCTGTAGCCACTTTATAGCTCTTTCATTCGCGCTAGAGGGAATGGGCATTAGCAAGAGTTTACTGGTCGAGCTTGCGACAAAAGACGGAATGCTAGCGTGTCGTGTTGGTTCAAAGTTGGGATTATGCGCGATCCCAAAATAGTCATGATTGGCCAAATGCAATACCATGTCTTCTGGATTTTTAACCTTATCTTGCAACGCCTGTGGATTCTGGGGTTTCAACGTTTGACTGAGCTTCTCTAGGGATTGTCCAATCTCCAAAAACCGTCCCAGGCCATTGATCACGTCAACATCACGCAAATCATTATAGTTTATGAAAAACGCGCTTTGACCCGATACTTGAATGTCACGAGCCAACTTCTGATAGAATGCAAAATGCTCACCCACAAACGCGTTAAAGCTGTCAGGATCAAATTTGGCTAAAGCCTCGTTGCGCTTGGTCGCGTTTGTCAGTTTCCATTGACCCGTCTTCTTTGCGATCTGTAAGGAAACATAACACTC
>CAXABH010000045.1:0-9683 GCA_963966925.1 uncultured Rhodobacterales bacterium | reverse complement strand
ATGGCAAAGGAAAAGTTTGATCGCAGTAAGCCGCATTGTAACATCGGCACGATTGGTCACGTTGACCACGGTAAGACGACGTTGACAGCGGCGATTACGAAATATTTTGGTGACTTCCAAGCGTATGACCAGATTGATGGTGCGCCCGAAGAGAAGGCCCGCGGTATCACGATTTCAACAGCACACGTTGAATACGAAACAGAGAACCGCCACTATGCGCACGTTGACTGCCCAGGTCACGCGGACTACGTCAAGAACATGATCACGGGTGCTGCGCAGATGGACGGCGCGATTTTGGTTGTGAACGCAGCTGATGGTCCTATGCCACAAACACGTGAACACATCCTATTGGGTCGCCAGGTTGGTATCCCAGCAATGGTTGTTTTCATGAACAAAGTTGACCAAGTTGACGACGAAGAATTGTTGGAATTGGTTGAAATGGAAATCCGTGAGCTGTTGTCAGACTACGATTTCCCAGGCGACGACATTCCAGTGGTTGCAGGTTCAGCGCTTGCAGCGATGGAAGGGCGTGATGACAACATCGGTTCAGAGAAAATCAAAGAATTGATGGCAGCTGTTGATGATTACATCCCACAGCCACCACGTTTGGTTGACGAACCATTCTTGATGCCAATCGAAGACGTATTCTCAATCTCAGGTCGTGGTACAGTTGTAACTGGCCGTGTTGAGCGTGGCGTAATCAACGTTGGTGACGAAATCGAAATCGTTGGTATCCGCGATACATCAAAAACAACATGTACAGGTGTTGAAATGTTCCGCAAACTGCTTGACCGCGGTGAAGCAGGCGACAACATCGGCGCATTGTTGCGTGGTGTTGACCGTGAAGGAGTTGAGCGTGGCCAGGTTCTATGTAAGCCAGGTTCCGTAACACCACACACAGAATTCGAAGCAGAAGCCTATATCCTAACTAAGGAAGAAGGCGGACGTCACACACCATTCTTTGCAAACTACCGTCCACAGTTCTACTTCCGTACAACTGACGTGACAGGCACTGTTAAACTGCCAGAAGGCACAGAAATGGTTATGCCAGGCGACAACCTAAAGTTCGAAGTTGAACTGATTGCGCCAATCGCGATGGAAGAAAAACTACGCTTCGCGATCCGCGAAGGTGGCCGCACAGTCGGTTCAGGCGTCGTTTCTAAAATCATCAAGTAATCAATTTACTTGAAACAGTTGGGGTGCGCGGAAACGCGCGCCTTTGCTTTACGAGATCGGGCAACCGATCGCCCGGGTTCGAAGAAGGCAAAAGATGCTCTTTGGTCTTCCTCTCAACTCTAACGCCGAAACATAAGGCAATAAGACAATGCAAAGCCAAAACATTCGTATCCGGCTAAAGGCATTCGATTACCGTGTACTGGATGCCAGCACACAGGAAATCGTGAACACTGCCAAACGCACTGGAGCTTCGGTTCGCGGTCCAATCCCGCTACCGAACAAGATCGAAAAGTTCACTGTTCTACGTGGTCCACACGTGAACAAAAAATCGCGTGATCAGTTCGAAATTCGCACACACAAGCGTCTTTTGGACATCGTTGACCCAACACCACAAACCGTAGATGCGCTTATGAAGCTTGATCTTGCGGCAGGTGTTGACGTTCAAATCTCGGTATAAGGGGGCAAATAGATGCGCTCTGGTATTATCGCGAAAAAAGTCGGCATGACCCGACTATTCATGAAAGACGGCAAACAGATTCCTGTAACTGTTCTTCAGATGGAAAACTTGCAAGTTGTTGCGCAACGCAGCAGCGACCAGCACGGCTATACAGCTGTTCAACTTGGCGCAGGTTCTGCAAAGGCGAAAAACACATCGAAAGCGATGCGTGGCCACTTTGCAGTCGCTAAAGTTGAACCCAAGCGTAAAGTTGCAGAGTTCCGTGTTGACCCTGAAAACATGTTGGATGTTGGTTCTGAACTAACAGCTGAACACTATGTTGAGGGTCAATTCGTTGACGTTTCAGGTACATCAATCGGTAAAGGTTTTGCCGGTGCTATGAAACGACACAACTTTGGTGGTTTGCGTGCATCGCACGGTGTTTCAATCAGCCACCGTTCGCATGGTTCAACAGGTCAGTGTCAAGGGCCAGGTAAAGTGTTTAAAGGCAAGAAAATGGCGGGCCACATGGGTGCCGCACGTGTCACAACACAAAACCTGCAGGTTGTTAAAACTGACGCAGATCGTGGTTTGATCATGATCAAAGGCGCCGTACCTGGTTCAAAAGGTGGTTGGGTGACAGTTAAGGACGCGGTTAAAAAGCCACTTCCTGAAAATGTTCCATTCCCAGCTGCATTGCGTACCGCAGATGCTCCGGTAGTTGCAGAAGACGCACCTGCCGAGGGAGGTGAAGCATGAAACTTGACGTAATCACACTAGACGGTGGTAAAGCGGGCTCAGTCGAGCTTGGCGATGACATCTTTGGTCTAGAGCCACGTGCAGACATTTTGCACCGTGTCGTTCGTTGGCAGCGTAACAAAGCGCAAGCCGGCACACACAAGGTTAAAACACGTTCTGAAGTGAGCTACTCAACAAAGAAAATCTATCGCCAAAAAGGAACAGGTGGCGCACGTCACGGTTCACGTAAGGCGCCGATTTTCCGTAAAGGTGGCATCTACAAAGGCCCAACACCGCGCAGCCATGCGCATGATTTGCCTAAGAAAGTGCGTCAGCTTGGTCTTAAGCACGCCCTTTCAGCGAAAGCTAAATCAGGTGCATTGGTAATCATCGAAGCGGCTGCCTCAGAAGGCAAATCAGCCGTTTTGGCGAAGCAAGTGAAAAACCTAGGTTGGAAGCGTGCTTTGATCATCGATGGTTCAGAGGTTAGTGACAGCTTTGCTATTGCTGCACGTAACGTTGAAGGCGTGGACATCCTGCCAACAATGGGCGCAAACGTTTATGACATCCTAAAGCGTGATACACTTGTTATCACGAAGGCGGGCGTCGAAGCATTGGAGGCACGTTTGAAATGAGTGTAAAAGCTGAACATTACGATGTGATCCGCAAGCCGATCATCACTGAAAAAGCGACTATGGCATCTGAAGCAGGCGCCGTCGTTTTCGAAGTGGCAATCGACAGCAACAAGCCACAGATCAAAGAAGCGGTAGAAGCGCTATTTGGTGTAAAGGTTAAAGCGGTCAATACAACGATCACCAAGGGTAAAACGAAACGTTTCCGTGGTATGTTGGGTCGTCGTAAAGACGTCAAAAAAGCCTATGTAACATTAGAAGACGGCAGCACAATCGACGTGTCGACTGGTCTTTAAGGTTACAGACTAATATTTTAAAAACTTAAACCCCCGCTGTTGCGGGGGTTTTTTATTTTTCAAGCGCCAAATACTATGATACACTTTCTTTATATTTAAAGTAATATTTTTGTGAGATTTTGGAATGCGATTATTAACGCTTATTTTTTTAGCGTGGATGTGTGCTGTGGTTAACGCATCGGCACATCAATCTGGCGCGAAACACTGTGAAAATTTGAATGCCGACACTCATTCTAATGAATGTTCGAGTGAACGCCGTATATCATCAAAATGGTCGATGAAATGGGCATTTGACGAGATCGACAATGACGATTCTGGTGATGTATTGACGGCCAGCTTGGATAGTATAGATCACGTAGCCTGTGGAGAAAGGACGGGACATTTGAAACTCGTTTTTATCTGCTCCAAAGGAACCACCAAGGTTTTTGTGACTGGAACTTGTCGTTTTGCGGATCATGCTCGGTTTGGTCAATTGTATTTCAAAATTGGTGACAAACGACGGAAGCAAGTTAAGGCTAATGTTCATGATGGTGGGAACGCGCTTGGGACATCGGACCAAAAAAATGCGTCCCATATCATCAACACGATTATTGCGGCAGAGCAGGTCACAATTCAGGTGCAGCCGTTCCCCTGGTTGCCAACAAATGCGATATTCCTTCCGGATCAATATGAAACTAACGTTGATGAAATACGCAAGATGTGTTTGCATTAAGGATATTTAACAAAATATCGCTGTTCAAATGTTTCTACGCGGGTTTTGTTCCTCGCATTGTGCTGGACACCTGTGCCATTCACCACTATACCGCAGCAATCTTGTCTGGCCCTAGATTCGTCTGGGGCCTCTTGATGTTTAGAAAATGGCCACCTTCGGGGGGCTTTACCATGGGCGGGGGAACCCGTCGAACACACAAACGGAAGTCAGAAAGCATGGCACTTAAGTCGTATAAACCAACGACGCCGGGCCAGCGCGGGCTGGTACTGATCGACCGTTCGGAGCTGTGGAAAGGACGTCCTGTCAAATCCCTAACAGAGGGTTTGACAAAATCGGGCGGCCGGAACAACACTGGACGGATCACATCACGTCGCCGCGGTGGTGGGGCAAAACGCCTTTACCGGATCGTCGATTTCAAACGTAACAAGTTTGACGTCGCAGCAACAGTGGAACGGATCGAATATGACCCGAACCGGACAGCGTTCATCGCATTGGTGAAATATGAGGATGGCGAACAGGCCTATATCCTAGCACCACAGCGTTTGGCGGTAGGAGATCAAGTGATCTCAGCTGCAAAAGCAGACATTAAACCAGGAAACGCAATGCCATTTTCTGGCATGCCAATCGGGACAATTGTTCACAATATCGAACTAAAGCCTGGTAAAGGCGGTCAGATTGCACGCGCAGCTGGTACATATGCACAATTTGTTGGCCGCGACGGTGGCTATGCGCAGATCCGCCTATCATCAGGCGAACTACGTATGGTACGTCAGGAATGCATGGCGACAATTGGTGCTGTGTCTAACCCAGACAATTCAAACCAGAACTATGGTAAAGCAGGTCGTATGCGCCACAAAGGCATTCGTCCATCTGTCCGTGGTGTGGTTATGAACCCGATCGATCACCCGCACGGTGGTGGTGAAGGTCGTACATCGGGTGGTCGTCACCCAGTGACACCATGGGGTAAGCCTACCAAAGGTAAACGTACCCGCAACAAAAACAAAGCGTCGCAAAAGCTTATCATTCGCTCGCGCCACGCCAAGAAGGGGGGACGTTAATTTATGCCTCGTTCTGTATGGAAAGGCCCATTTGTGGATGCTTATGTGCTTAAGAAAGCCGAAGCGTCGCGCGAAAGCGGTCGTAATGAAGTTATTAAGATTTGGTCTCGTCGTTCCACCATCCTACCACAATTCGTTGGTTTGACATTTGGTGTTTACAACGGCCAAAAGCACATTCCCGTGCTTGTGTCAGAAGATATGATCGGCCAGAAGTTTGGTGAGTACTCACCAACGCGGACCTACTACGGTCACGGTGTCGACAAGAAAGCCAAGCGGAAGTAATAGCGATGTCAAAAGCGAAAAACCCCCGCCGCGTGGCCGATAACGAAGCAATGGCAAAATTGCGCATGCTTCGCACAAGCCCGCAAAAGCTTAACCTTGTTGCTGCGATGATCCGCGGTAAAAAGGTTGATAAAGCCCTTAGTGATCTAACATTTAGCAAAAAGCGTATCGCAATCGACGTTAAAAAATGTCTGCAATCCGCAATTGCGAACGCTGAAAACAACCACAACCTAGATGTTGATGAACTGGTTGTTGCAGAAGCATATGTTGGTAAAAACATGACATTGAAACGTGGTCGTCCACGCGCACGTGGTCGTTTCGGTCGTATCATGAAACCATTCTCAGAACTAACGATCAAGGTTCGTCAAGTAGAGGAGCAAGCCTAATGGGTCAGAAGGTAAATCCAATCGGCATGCGCCTTCAGGTCAACCGTACCTGGGACAGCCGCTGGTATGCAGACACCAAAGATTATGGTGATTTGCTACTAGAAGATCTTCGCATGCGCGAGTTCATCAAAAAAGATTGCGCACAGGCAGGTGTTGCACGCGTCATTATTGAGCGTCCTCACAAAAAATGCCGTGTGACAGTGCACACAGCACGTCCTGGTGTCATCATTGGTAAGAAAGGCGCGGACATTGAAGTTTTGCGTAAAAAACTTGCTGCGATGACAACTTCAGAATTGCACCTTAACATTGTTGAGGTCCGCAAGCCTGAATTGGACGCTCAGTTGGTTGGTGAAAGCATTGCACAACAGCTAGAACGTCGTGTTTCATTCCGTCGCGCTATGAAGCGTGCGGTTCAAAACGCGATGCGCATGGGTGCCTTGGGTATTCGTGTGAACGTTGCTGGCCGTTTGGGTGGTGCAGAAATCGCGCGGACTGAATGGTATCGTGAAGGCCGTGTGCCGTTACATACATTGCGTGCGGATATCGACTATTCAAACGTCGAGGCTATGACACCATATGGTATCATCGGGATCAAAGTATGGATCTTTAAAGGTGAAATCATGGAGCATGACCCTCAGGCGCGTGATCGTAAAGCACAAGAACTCCAAGATGGGCCATCACCACGCGGTGCGGCGCCACGTCGCTAAGGAGGAAAGTAAGAGATGCTTCAACCAAAACGTACCAAATTCCGCAAAATGCACAAAGGCCGGATCCACGGTCTTGCAAAAGGCGGTTCTGATCTAAACTTCGGTTCATACGGACTTAAGGCAACAACACCAGAGCGTGTTACAGCCCGCCAGATCGAAGCAGCACGTCGTGCCATGACGCGTCACATGAAACGTCAAGGCCGTGTATGGATCCGTATCTTCCCAGATACTCCGGTCACTTCGAAACCTGTCGAAGTTCGGATGGGTAAAGGTAAAGGCTCTGTTGATTATTGGGCATGCAAGGTCAAACCAGGCCGCATCATGTTCGAAATCGATGGTGTGAACGACGAAATCGCACGCGAAGCGCTTCGCCTTGCGTCGATGAAACTTCCAGTAAAAACACGTGTCGTTGTACGCGAAGACTGGTAAAATCATTCGTCAGTATTGATCAAAACGCCCCGCTGTTTCCAGCGGGGCGTTTTATTTTTCATTTTCACTGTTGTATCCAAAGTGATGAAAGAACTCGACTTGCTTTTTTGAAAGCAGCTTTATTGAGTTTGGCGGAAAAAGCGTCAGGCCCTCGTTCGCGCGACGCTCGTTATGCTTGCCTTTGGCAATGACCTTCCAGAGTTGCAATGCGATTGGCTCATTGAATTCTTTCTGCTTATCTGTATCGATGCTAAAATAGACCGCGCTTGTTACTATGTCGGCTAGCTGCAGTCCCGGTTCCTTTTTGGGGTCCTTGGTTACAATTGTATCGTTGGCTAGAACTTCTGGGCAGATCACTCTCGTTTTTTGGTATGTTGATTTGTTTTCAGCTTGTCTTGCGATCTGACGGATGTACTGCTTTAAGTGATTGAAGTTATGCCCTTTTCTATATGATAATACGATCTTCAGCTTTGGATTTTTGATCTTTTTTTCAAAGGCGTCTAATTTAACAAATTCCGTGACGCGTTCTAACAGAATTCTAACTAGGTAATTGTACACATAATCGCGATCGCTCGTAGCTGTGCCAGCTCGGCTCGCTTTTGGATTATCGTAGTTTCGCAAAGTGTCTTTGTAAGAGCAAACTATGAATGCTCTTGCGGTTTTCGTTCCGAGAGCCTCGCATATTTTCAACTTGTTTTTGTTGCTATAATTGCGGAAGTGCAGAGTCTGCCCAGTTTGGCCACCAATTAGTTCTGCTAATTCGTCGCAAACAGAACGTAAGTTGTTATCGTGGTCCTTTGTTACCAGATAACCTCCCATACACAACCATTCGGTATGTTTTCCATTTAATTGGGAATTTTGCTGATCAATTGCTGCATCGCCAGCTTCGTCTATGTAAATTATGTAATCGGTCAACTATCTGCAAAGCTGGTTTCAATATGACATAACACTACTATAAGTAGAGTGTTCTTTCAATATTGAACTCCAGGCGATTAATTACGCCCAATATCAATCGGAGAAATATATTTGTTGTGTGCTTATCCCCAGCTATAGTTAAAGCTGACCGATATCCTGTCTTCTTCGGACATGTTCATGGGCACCTCGTGGCGCAGCCAGCTTTCCCACAATAACACATCTCCAACTTCGGGGGCGATGTAGATGAAATTGCGCATTTCTTCGCGGGCGTCTTTGATACGGGCGGGGGCAGCCATCATCATGGCGTGGCGGGGGTCTTCAAATTTGATTGCGCTTGCGCCGTCGGGCATTGCAACATACGTTGTGCCGGAAATAACTGAGTGGGGGTGAATATGCGCAGAATGCGTACCACCTTCTGGTAGGATATTGATCCACAAATCCTCTAGTTTTAAGTTTCGCCCGTCCAGATCAAATTCTAAGTCTTTGGCAAACTCTGCAACATGCTGATCCAAGATTTTTTGTAATGCTTCGAAAATTGTAAAACGCCAACCTAAATCTGTTAGGGATGCATAGCTTGTGTACCCTGGGAACCCATTTGCCTCGCACCAATCTTGGCCGGCTTCATCATCTTGGGCAATGGACCAACAAGACGCCTCTAGCTCTTGGGGATCTACGGGATCTCCAAATGTTGACAGGTTGGAATGGTACAGTCGGGTCGCAAAAAGTGATTTGATGTGTGTCATGCAGATCTGATACCGAAAGGCTGGGTGCATTGCCAGTCAGAACTGTGATCAACGGGACATGTTGTTTTTCCGATAAACGCCCTTGCACCATGGGGCGTCATAGGTTAATGACCCACATCGCCAAAGCCGGTTCGCCAGAATCGGCTTGGTTTTATTTTGCGAAAGCAATTCAATCCACTGGGTTATAGGTCACCCATTCAATAGGGGCCTACTGGTGTCTGAAAAAGGAAAATGGCTATGAAAGCCCAAGATTTGCGTGATAAAACGCCTGATCAGCTTCGTGAAGAGCTGGCATCCTTGAAAAAAGAAGCGTTCAACCTTCGTTTTCAACAAGCGACAGGTCAATTGGAGAGCACAGCACGTATGCGCACAGTTAAGCGCGATGTTGCACGTGTGAACACAATTTTGAACGAAAAAGCTGCTGCGGCAGCGGAATAAGGAGCCTGAGATATGCCTAAACGAATTCTTCAAGGTGTTGTCACTTCTGATGCAAACGCACAAACCGTAACTGTATCAGTGGAACGTCGCTTTAAGCACCCTGTTCTGCAAAAAACTATTCGTAAGTCCAAGAAGTATCGGGCGCACGATGAAAAGAACGCTTTCAAAGTTGGTGACTCAGTTCGTATTATCGAATGCGCACCAAAATCGAAAACGAAACGTTGGGAGGTCCTAGAGGCGTAAGCCGCTAGGCCTTTTGGCATAAACGAAACCCTGGGGAATAACCCCTGAGAAATCAGGACGCCCCACAGGTCGGGAGACACAACATGATCCAGATGCAGACCAATCTGGATGTCGCTGACAACTCAGGCGCACGCCGAGTTCAGTGCATCAAAGTGTTGGGTGGTTCCAAGCGTAAATACGCATCCGTTGGCGACATTATTGTCGTTTCGGTTAAGGAAGCCATCCCACGCGGTCGTGTGAAAAAAGGCGACGTTCGCAAGGCCGTTGTTGTTCGCACAGCCAAAGAAGTCCGTCGTGAGGACGGCACTGCAATCCGCTTTGACTCAAACGCAGCTGTTATTTTGAACAACGCAGGCGAGCCAGTCGGTACACGTATTTTTGGCCCAGTGGTTCGTGAACTACGTGGCAAAAATTTCATGAAAATCATTTCATTGGCTCCGGAGGTTCTGTAATGGCTGCAAAACTTCGTAAAGGTGATGAAGTCATCGTTTT
>CAXABH010000044.1:0-9759 GCA_963966925.1 uncultured Rhodobacterales bacterium | reverse complement strand
GCGATTGCGCATCCCTACCCTATAAAGGAGAGCGTATCCGCCTGGAAAGCGTGCAAAACGCAATCGATCAGGCCGAAAATGTTGCGGCAAATATTATGGACCAAGAAATACCCTATGTTCCGATGCCCTGGTTCTGGTCAGATCAATACGATATCAAACTACAGATTGCGGGGCTAAATCGTGGGTATGATGCGGTGTATGAACGCCATGATCCCAGCAGCGATGCACGCTCTTTTTGGTATTATCAGGGCGAAACATTGTTGGCCGTTGATGCCATCAATGACTCACGCGCCTACATGGTTGGGAAACGCCTGATTGAGATGGGGAAATCCCCCACCCCTCAAGAGGCGATAGACCCTGAAACCAACCTTAAAGAGCTGCTGAAGAAGTGAGGATAATCGCAGGAGATTTTCGTGGTCGCGCCCTTGCCTCGGTTGGCAAAGGGGATCAGGCCGCGCACCTGCGCCCAACAACAGATCGTGTGCGTGAAAGTCTGTTCAACATCATTGCTTCGGGTCGATTTGACGATCCTATCACCGATGCCCGCGTCCTAGATTTATTTGCAGGCACCGGTGCGCTTGGGCTTGAGGCGCTGTCGCGCGGCGCAGATCACCTGTGCTGTATTGAAATGGGCAGTAAATCCCTTAGTATCCTGCGCAAAAATATTGAAATATGCGGTGTATCTAAGCGCACGCAGGTGAAAAAGATGGACGCGACCCGCCTGCCAAAGTGCGATACTGCGCCCTATTCACTGATCTTCCTTGATCCACCGTATCGAAAAGGATTGGGCGAGAAGGCGCTGGTAACAGCCGCGCGCCAAGGGTGGATCGCACAAGATGCCCTAATTATTTGGGAAGAAGGGTCTGATGTGTCCCCACCCGATAGGTTCAACATTCTGGACCAGCGTCGCTTTGGCGACACACAGGCCACATTTTTGCGCTATGCCGTATAGGTTGGGTGAAACTTTCCAGCAGGCGACAGGGTAAAGATTTCAAATCCATCCGCTGTGACGCCAATCGAATGTTCAAACTGCGCAGAGAGTGATCGATCCCGCGTCACTGCTGTCCAATCATCAGCCAGAATTTTTGTTTCAGGGCGTCCCAAATTAACCATAGGTTCGATGGTGAAAATCATACCCTCTTCCAACACAGGTCCCGTACCCGCACGCCCATAGTGCAACACATTTGGTGCCGCATGAAACACCCGCCCTAAACCATGGCCACAGAAATCACGCACAACAGACATGCGGTTTCCTTCGACATAGGATTGGATTGCATGCCCAATATCACCAAAGGTTGCACCGGGGCGCACAATTTCGATGCCTTTGAACAGGGCATCATGGGTTACTTGAATCAACCGTTCGGATTTGCGGGGCAGTTTACCTGCAACATACATGCGCGATGTATCCCCGTACCAACCATCAACAATGACCGTAACGTCGATATTAAGAATATCCCCATCGGTGATTTTTTTATCCCCAGGAATACCGTGACAAACAACATGATTCACGCTGATGCAGGTGGCATGCTGATATCCGCGATACCCAATAGTCGCCGAGGTTACGCCATATTCTGCAATCTTTTGTTCTACGAAATTGTCAATTTCTGCTGTGGTTTGTCCCGGTTCGATAACCGCAATAACGTCATCCAAAATTTTGGCTGCAACCGCGCCCGCTTTGCGCATTCCTTCAAAATCTGAGGGCGCGTAAATATCAATACCGTCTTTGGTTTTGCGAATGCCGTTAAGTTTTGCCACGTTCGTTTCCAATCTATCGATTTCACCTGCTTACCTAGCGATCCACCGGATGAAAGGCAACTCTTGGGCCCAAGGTAATTCTGTCGTGCGAAATATCGCTACGATATGCGATCACTTCAACCCCTGCACGTTGTGCGCCCTGCAATGCGGCAGCGTAGGTCGGATCAATATCAGCGGCGATTGAAACCACATCGCAATCGGTACGGTTGACCAAATAAAACATGACAGCCTGATGTCCATTTTCAACAACCTTCGACAGTTCATGCAAATGCTTTGTTCCACGTGCCGTAACACTATCAGGAAATTCTGCAGAACCCGTTTTGCGCGATAAGGTCACTGATTTAACTTCGACATATGTTTGTTGTCCTGCCTGATCGGTCAGTAAAAAATCAATTCTGCTTCCATCACCATATTTGACCTCTGGGCGAAAATCCTGATTGGCAAATTCTGGAATTGCATTGTTTGCCAGTGCCTCTTTGACGATGCGATTGGCCTGTGCCGTATCAACCAGAACCATTGCACCTGTGGAAAGTTCTGCAATCCGCCATGCAAATTTCAACTTTTTCTTTGGGTCATCATTGGGTTCCACCCATGCGTGTGTGTCATCATTTAGTAATCCCATCATTGATCCTGGGTTTGCACAGTGGGCCGTTACTTCGCGCCCGTCGGGCAACAAAACATCACTTAGAAAACGTTTGTACCGCCGGATTAGCTTTGCGCGGATTAAGGGTGATTGAAACTGCATCGAAACGGCCTATAGCTTGCTATGTGAACACGAAAGGAACGCTATATGACTAACCCGACCGCTGCAATGATCGTCATCGGTGATGAAATTCTGTCAGGAAGGACGCGCGATACCAACATGCATCACCTAGCGGGCGTTCTGAGCGCGCATGCAATCGATTTAAAAGAAGTCCGCATTGTAAGTGATGATCCCGCAGCAATCACATCAGCCGTATCTGCAATGTCTGATGCGTATACATACGTGTTCACATCAGGTGGGATCGGGCCAACGCATGACGATATCACCGCCGATTGTGTTGCCGCCGCGTTTGATGATCACATCGATGTGCGCCCAGATGCACGCAAATTATTAGCGGATTATTACGCACAAAACGGACGTGACCTGAATGCCGCGCGCCTGCGGATGGCACGCATCCCCGACAGCGCAACCCTGATCGAAAACCCAGTATCCATTGCACCCGGTTTCATATTAAAAAACGTCCATGTAATGGCCGGGGTTCCATCGGTATTTAAGGCAATGGTCCAAAGCATTTTGCCCACATTAACAGGGGGCGCACCCCTAATCAGTGAAACACATCGTTGCATGCGCGGCGAAGGAGACATTGCAGCACCCCTTGGTCAAATCGCAAGTGAATTCACAAATCTGTCTATCGGTTCATATCCCTTTCAACAGGATGGGCTTTATGGCACAAACATCGTTGTTAGGGGAACGGACCCTGCAGAGATTAAACAGGCCATAGAAAAGATAGCAGATGCAGAAGCAAACTTGGGATGATTTCGGCGATATTTTAACCGCACTTGAGGAAACATGGCCTGCCGCGTCTCGTCAAATTGTAGGTCCATGGAGTATCCGCGATGGTCAGGGCGGGGGAAAACGGGTTTCAGCCGCAACACCAAATTCTGATTGGACCCAAGATGATATCCAAACAGCGGAAACAGCCATGCAATCACTGGGACAAACGCCCATGTTCATGCTGACCGCTGCGGATCAGGACCTGGATCGTGCACTTGCAAATGCAGGGTATGACATCGTTGATCCGGTTAATATCTATTCCACCAATATCGAAACCTTGACCGCTGAACGCCCTCCAAAAGTGTCGATGTTTTCAGTTTGGCCCCCGCTTGCAATTGAAATTGATATGTGGGCCGAAGGCGGCATAGGTGATGCGCGCATCAACGTTATGAACCGTGTCACAGGCCCCAAAACATCTGTCCTAGCCCGATGGAATGATCACCCTGCGGGCGCTGGATTTGTTGCAGTCCATGATACGGACGCCTTTGTTCACGCTGTCGAAATTCGCACCAACCAGCGGCAGCAGGGTGTTGCCAGCTGGATGATGAAACAATCCGCATTTTGGGCCAAAGAAAATGGGGCCACTCGGCTAAACGTTGCCTGTACCAAAGCAAATGAGGCCGCCAACGCGCTTTATCATTCCATCGGCATGAAAGTTGTGGGAGAGTACCACTATAGAATGAAAGGATAACGGATGAGCGAGAATGATCAGGTCACGGCGCTAAATTTGCCGCCCCTATCACCCCTTCCTGAAAAGACACAAAAATATTTCGATATTTGCCAAGAAAAATTGGGGATGGTTCCAAATGTTTTAGTGGCCCATGCGTTTAACGTCGACAAATTGAATGCATTTACAGCACTTTATAATGAGACAATGTTGGCCGATAGCGGTCTGAGCAAATTGGAACGCGAAATGATTGCCGTCGTCGTTTCATCTGTTAACAAATGCTTTTACTGTTTGACGGCTCATGGTCAGGCGGTTCGCGAACTATCAGGCGATCCAATTTTAGGCGAAATGCTGGTGATGAATTACCGCGTTGCAGATCTAAGCGCGCGACAACGGGCCATGTTGGATTTCGCAGAAAAAATCACAATTGAAAGCCACCGCATCGAAGAAAGTGATCGCGCCGATTTGCGTTCTGTCGGGTTCAACGATCAGGACATTTGGGACATCGCAAATGTCGCCGCATTTTTCAACATGTCAAATCGGATGGCCAGTGCCATAGATATGCGCCCAAATGACGCCTATCATGCACAAAGTCGTTAAATGGTTCTGCATAGTTTTTGGGTTGGCTCTGTGCCAACCAGCATTTGCGGGGATCGAGTTACCATACCCGAGTGGTGTGGAACGTTTGATGCGCGAGCAGACAGAAAATGCAACCTTGCGCATTCCTGTTAGTCCGTGGTCGCAAAATTCAAAAATCCAACATGAAAAGCGGAGCGGCACAGCAACAATTACAACGTTGCAAATGCGCGCAACTGCAATCACCCCGCAACAGGTGGCCACACCAATTCGCCAGGCCATGTTGGATGCAGATTTTAAGATTGTTTTAGATTGCTTTTCAACAGAGTGCGGCGGATTTGATTATCGAATAAACACCCCCATCCAATCCCCGCCCAAAATGTATATTAACCTGCGCAATTTTGTATCCATCACGGGCATTAACGGATCGGATAAAATAATAAATGTACTGATTTCACGCATCGGCGAACGTGTTTACATCCAAGAACGCCGCATCGACCCGGCAACAGATACACCAGCAGAAACGACAATGATGGTCCCCCTACCCTCTTCAACATCTGTGCAAAATATCGCAACCACATTCGCAACTGCTGGTACGATATCATTGGAAGGGTTGGATTTTAATAGTGGGTCCACGACATTGGGCGAAGGTCCGTTTTCCATTTTGTCTGAATTGGCAGACTACATGCGCCAAAATCCGCAATCGCAAATTGTTTTGGTCGGGCACAGCGATGCAATTGGCGGGCTAGAGGGTAACATTGAAATATCCAAACAACGTGCAGAGTCTGTGCGACAGCGTTTGATTTCAAAATACGGTATCCCAAAATCACGCATTACGGCACAGGGAATTGCATATCTATCCCCAAGGTCCAGCAATCAGACCGAAGAAGGACGCGAACGCAACCGACGTGTCGAAGCGGTGATTTTGCAATAAATTACCAGTGATCTGGCCCTTTGCGCGTAAAGGTTTGCGCCAAATAATCGATAAAGGCACGCACCTTTGGCTGCGTAAATTTACCCGGTGGATAAACCACATAAATGCCTTGTCTTTCTTTTGGCAATTCGGGCATCACATCGACAACGCGTCCTTCTGCCAATGCAGATGCGTATAAGAAGGATGGCAAATATGCGATCCCCAGACCATTAATCGCAGCATTCAACAATGATTGCCCGTCATTTACGGTAAAACTTCCCGTTGTACGGATTTGACGTTTTTCCCCGGTTTGCGACTTCATTTTCCACACGGCACCATTCGCCTGATTTGTATAATGCAACAATTCATGTGCGCCCAAATCTTCGATCCGGCGCGGACGGCCCGCGCGTTGGATATATCCTGGACTGGCCACCATTCGAATTGTTGTTT
This sequence comes from uncultured Rhodobacterales bacterium, assembly GCA_963966925.1. Lineage (GTDB taxonomy): Bacteria > Pseudomonadota > Alphaproteobacteria > Rhodobacterales > Rhodobacteraceae > HIMB11. Next base: position 3,861 of record CAXABH010000044.1, on the reverse strand, counting down.
CGGCAATCTTGCGCGCCCGAAGCGAGCTATCTTCCATTTCGCCCACACGGATTGCGGCATCATAGCCCTCAGAAATCATTTCGATATATCGATTGTCCAATTCCAAATTTACGGACACATCTGGATATTGCGCCAAAAAATCCCCAAGGACGGGTGACAAATGCATAGATCCAAAGTCAGTAGCAACCGACACACGTAGCAGCCCAGTGGGTTCGGATTGCATTGAACTGACCAATGCATCTGCCTCTCCTGCATCGTTCAACACACGGCGTGCACGATCATAATAGGCAAGGCCAATCTCGGTGGGGCTAACACGGCGGGTGGTGCGATTTAACAATCGCGCACCAAGTCGTGTTTCAAGACTGGAAATATGTTTCGAAACGGCAGATTTTGAAATCCCCATCTTACGCGCGGCATCTGTAAAACCACCTTGGTCTACCACGGTGGCAAAGGCTTCCATTTCGGTTAAACGGTCCATATTTTCCTCATTTCTTGTCCTACCGTTGTCGCTTCAAACTTGGGCAAGACTGCGGCAGAGGCAGGACAAGATAGAGGTATTTACAAGAAACCTTAGAGGCTAAGCGCCAGGCGCACCCCCTGATCAATCGCGCGTTTTGCGTCCAATTCGGCTGCCACATCTGCGCCGCCAATCACATGCGGTTTATGGCCTTGCGCAACCAATTCATCTGCAAGGCTGCGTTCACTCAGCTGCCCGGCACATAAAACAATTGTATCTGCCGGTATGACTGTTGGATTTTCACGCGCTTCACCGTGGGAAATGCGCAGCCCTTCTTCCGTGATTGCCTCATAATTTACGCCACCGATCATCTTAACGCCTTTCATTTTCAACGTCGAACGATGTATCCAACCCGTTGTTTTTCCCAGGCGTTTTCCTGGACGCTCGGCCTTGCGCTGTAGCAGTGTCACATTGCGCGCTGGTGCCGCGGGTTGCGGCCCCTCAGCCAATACTCCACCACGGATTTCCTCGGGATCCCCAACCCCCCATTCTTTTAGCCAATGGGCCAAATCAGGGGTTTGCGCTGTTGCGGCTTCGGAATGGACCAGGAATTCACTGACATCAAACCCAATACCGCCTGCGCCAATCACAACCACGTTTTCGCCTGCTGTGACGCGGCCTTTCAGAATATCGATGTAACCGCACACCTTATCGCTGTCTTGGCCTGGAATTTCAGGATCACGTGGCATAACACCTGTTGCAACAACAACTTCATCAAATCCATTCAAATCCGCTGTTGTGACGCGATTACCCAATTTTGTTTTCACCCCTGTTTCGGCGATCATTGTTTCAAACCAATCGACAAGGCCCCAAAACTCTTCCTTACCAGGGACCTGTTTAGCCATATTCAGCTGACCGCCAATTTTGTCGGCTTGATCAAATAGGGTCACATCATGACCAACTTGGGCTGCGGTCATCGCCGCGGCCACTCCGGCAGGTCCCGCCCCAATCACGGCCACCCGTTTCGCGGCATCTGTTTTCGTCATCGGCAATTCGGTTTCGTAACAGGCCCGTGGGTTCACCAGGCACGAACTGATTTTTCCACCAAATGTATGATCCAAGCAGGCCTGGTTGCAGGCGATGCAGGGCGTGATTGTGTTTGACTGCCCCGCCGCGGCTTTGGCCACAAAATGGGGGTCGGCCAAAAAGGGACGCGCCATACTTACCATGTTCGCGCATCCATCCGCCAAAACCTCTTCTGCAACTTCTGGAGTATTAATGCGGTTCGATGTGATGATGGGGATCGAAACCTTGCCCATCAGCTTTTTGGTTACCCAAGCAAAGGCCGCCCGCGGAACGGATGTTGCAATTGTTGGAATGCGCGCCTCATGCCACCCAATCCCTGTATTGATAATCGTCGCACCGGCTTCTTCAATCGCTTGGGCCAGTTGCAACACCTCTTCATGGGTTGATCCATTCGGGACCAGATCAATCATCGACAGACGGTAAATAATAATAAAATCTGTACCGACGGCCGCGCGCGCGCGGCGTACAATTTCAATGGGTAATCGCATCCGATTTTCATAGGACCCACCCCAGCGATCCGTACGTTTATTTGTATGGGTCACAAGGAATTGGTTGATGAAATACCCCTCAGATCCCATAATTTCGACACCATCATACCCCGCAGATTTCGCACGCTGCGCAGTTTCGATAATATCGCTAATTTGTTTTTCAATACCCTCTTCATCCAGTTCCCTGGGCGGAAATGGAGAAATGGGTGATTTTACTGCCGAGGGTCCGACGCATTCAGGACCATACGCATAGCGCCCTGCATGCAAAATCTGCATCGCAATTTTTCCACCTGCATCATGAACACGATCCGTGACAATTTTATGATTGGCGATATCGGTTTCGTCGAACAATCCTGCAGCACCTGGGAAAACACCGCCCTCCCGATTTGGAGCAATGCCACCGGTCACCATCAATGCAACGCCACCCCGCGCGCGTTCGGCATAAAATTCCGCGACCCTATTCCAATCTTTTGTTTCCTCTAAATTGGTATGCATTGATCCCATCAGGACACGGTTTTTCAATGTCGTAAAACCAAGATCTAAGGGGGCAAGAAGATTGGCGTATGATTGGGACATTTTGTTGCTCCGAACAGTAAAGTATCCGCACATTATGTCCAAATGATATGTATTTTGTCACCTATAACGCAGCGGCACCTAGTCTGCGGTGTGGATATGACGGCGAAACGCCCGCTTTAGGATTTCCAACTCTTCCCGCAACAGGGCGACTTCGGCCTGCAGATCATATTCCATCGCACGCCCGGCTGTCATGCAGAAACTGGCGATCGGTACAGTATCATTGTCGATGAAAATAGTGAATGTATACACCCCATCACCAATCGCATGTCTGGGAATTGGAATATTGATTATCCATTCACATTCGCTTGGCCCATCGGTTATGGTTGTATCCTCAACCAACGCGCCATTTAATTCAACGCGCAATGTTGGTGAAGCACTACCCTGCGCTACCGTCAAAAGACCGCGCCAAATTCCATTTATAAAATCAATTTTGTCTAACTGCATGTCGCATCCAATCTAAAATTTTGCTCTGGGACGGCGAACAAAAACCATGTCCGAGATTTTCATACGGTTCATTGAAGGGTCATCAAAGATCAGATCAAGCCAAACATTTTCCACGCGCGCCTCATGCAGATCACAGTAGCCCAAATCAAACTCCAGATAGAGGCGATTGGCGCTATTTGGGATTTCTTGCAATAGCTCTTCCACATTCGGACCATGCTTTACGTTCAAACGAACAAAAACAGGCATTGGATGATCTAACGATAGCTTACCCTCTACCTCGAAAATATGATTTTTTGTCAGTCCTTCTGCGGCTTCTCGCGGCAAATCGATCGCCAAGGACAGAAAGGAACCCTTGAAATCATAAGTTTCAAGTGACAATCCAAATGGCGCTAAGTCATCGACACCCATATTCTTAAATTGTCTGACAATCAGTTCCGGGTCAGTATCATTATGGTGGACTGCAATGGATGCTCCAACATTATGTCGCGCGGATCTTACAACAGAACTGATTTGTCCCAATCGTGTAGCAAAAACGTCAGGACGCCATCCCCAATCTGCATCATCGGGCATTTTCATTTGGGTCTTACCCTGCCGAAGTTGATCGATCCGGCGATCTGCCTGCATGATCACAGTATCTAAAGTTCTACGCAAATCAGCAGCGCGACCGCGTAACGCGATGATGTTTCCCAACGAAAACGTCCCAAGGCCACGTTCTAGACCCCGCCAAACGGCAGCACCCCGAGCCAATGCAAATTCCATAAAAACCCAAAATTCACGCATCACCTTTGAAATCGTTTACGCCACACCTGA
>CAXABH010000043.1:0-9793 GCA_963966925.1 uncultured Rhodobacterales bacterium | reverse complement strand
CGGGCCCGCGCCGGATTTACCCCGGCTTCCCGATTCTCCCAATTGGGCACCTGATGTCGGTCGGTTAGCAGGTGCACAGGCCAAGCGTCAAATCAATTGTGTGGCGGCCTTAGCGGTGGGCTGGCTGCGCGGATCCCTTCAACTGTCTGATCAGCCAATCGGCAAAATCGCAAGCATGTGAATTTTCCTGTCTTACGGCCAAAAAATATCCTTCGCTTGATGGGATTTCCGCGGGATCAATCTGTACCAACCTTCCTTGCGCGATCAGAGGTTTAGCAAGAAGGGAACTGACCAAAGCGCACCCAACTCCATTTATCGCCATCGTCAGTGCCACTCCGTAAGAGTCGACAAAGATCGTCGGTTCAGGTCGCAATTTGACATCCGATTGTGCGGCCCAGTGTTTCCAGCCTTCGGTTGTTCCGACCGCTTCGATCAATGGATATGTGTGCCAGGGGTCAAGTCCAGGGGCGATGACGGCGATTAAGGCATCGGGCATTAAGCGTTCCGCGTTTTGTCCAACGTTACTTGCGGCACCAAAACGAATTTCGACATCTGCAATTGATGATTTGAAATCATCGGCCCAAATCGTACCCAATATTCGTGTTTTTAAATGCGGATTTGTTCGTGAAAACTCTGTTAAATTTGGGGCAATGATCCATTGCGCGATACTGACTGATGCTGCAACGGTTAAACTGCCTGTTGTTGGCCCAATGTCGAACATCTCAGCGGCACTCTTCAAATGTTCTATTGACGAGCTGACCTTGGGCAAAAGTTTTCGCCCCGCATCCGTCAGTAAGAGACCACGAGGCTGGCGCAGAAACAGTTGCGTTGCAAGGCGTTCTTCCAGCGCTCTGATTTGTTGACTTACTGCTGATTGTGTCATGCCCAATTCATCCGCTGCAGCGGTGAATTTCTGATGTCTTGCTGCGGCTTCAAAGACGCGAAACCAGTTCAATGGTGGAAGGTGGCGGGCCATAACATACCAAGATATTAGTGATACTTATATCTGATGCCTATTTTTCATAATTTGTCAAATTTGCGCGAACGCTTCACGTTGATCACATTGAAAAAGGATCGTGGCATGGAACCTGAAATTCGCAAAATTGTGACCTATGACGAAGAAACCTTGATTGAAGGGTATCGCGCGGCCAAGACGCCGTGGCGCATGTTTGCCGTTGCAGCTGTCGTGCGCAATCCCTGGGCTGGTCGATTTGTCGAAGATTTAAAGCCTGAGATTATGGCATATGGCCCGCAGTTGGGTGACATGATGACCAAGCGCATGATCGCATTAGCAGGAAGTGGTGAGGCGATTGAAGCCTATGGAAAAGCTGCGGTTGTTGGTCTGAACGGAGAGATTGAGCATGCCTCAGGCCTTATCCACACCTTGCGATTTGGGAATTTTTATCGCGAGGCGGTTGGGGCAAAATCCTATCTTGCTTTTACAAATACACGTGGCGGAGCCAATGCGCCCATCATGGTGCCATTGATGGATAAAAATGATGCAGGGCGGCGGTCGCATTATTTGACAATTCAGTTTTCCATTTCTGATGCCCCCCGTGATGATGAAATTGTTGTTGTCCTTGGGGGCGCAACATCGGGTCGACCGCATCATCGCATCGGTGATCGTTACCAAGACCTTAAGGATTTGGGCCATGATGTGGACAACCCGGCCGCGGTGTAAAATTGGTGCTCTGTCGGCGATCCGCGCCGGACAGGGGCCCTCAGTTACTCTATTGCATGGCGTGGGCCTGAACGCAGATGCATGGGGTGCGCAGATAGAGTGTTTAGCGCGCGATCACACGGTTACCGCATTTGATATGGCGGGTCATGGCGAAAGCGCACCATTGACCACAACAGAGCCCAAGCTTGCTGATTATGTTGATGGTGTGCGTGATCTTTTGACTGAACCTACAGTAGTGGTTGGTCATTCTATGGGGGCGATGATTGCATTAAAATTGGCGCAGAACCCCGCAGTTGTTGGTGTCATTGCGCTAAATGCGGTTTACCAACGCACAGCATCCGCGCATGCTGCGGTACGCGCACGGGCACAGGAATTGCAGGATGAAGATACAGTTGATCCTGAACCCACATTAACGCGTTGGTTTGACGATCTGACCCTTCCAGAGGCGATAGCCTGTGACCATTGGTTACGCACTGTTCCAATAAGTGGTTATCGGGCCGCGTATTCAGTTTTTGCAAATGAAAATGGTCCGACGATGTCTGAACTAAATGTGCTGAATACGCCTGCGCTGTTCATCACAGGAGGGCGCGAACGCAATTCAACACCACAGATGAGTATTGATATGGCCGCCTGTTGCCCCAGGGGGACAGCGCATATCATTGAGGATGCCGCGCATATGATGCCGATGACACATGCGGGCGAGGTCAACACACAACTGCAGACGTTTATATCGCAGTGTTACCAAGGAGCAGTCTAATGGATTTTTCGCTGTTTGCGCATATGGAACGGGTTGATGGAACGGACAATCATGAAACCCTTTATTCGGATTTTATTGACCTTTGCAAAATGGCGGATCAGGGGGGTATGCGGGCCATCTGGACGGGTGAACATCACGGCATGGATTTTACCATCGCGCCAAATCCTTTTTTATCACTGGTCGATATCGCGCATCATACACAAAATGTACGTTTGGGTACGGGCACCGTAATTGCCCCGTTTTGGCATCCCATCGCGCTTGCAGGTGAGGCAGCAGCCACTGATTTGATGACAAAAGGGCGATTGGAAATTGGGATCGCACGGGGTGCTTATAGTTACGAATATGAACGTATCAGGCCAGGCATGGATGCATGGGAGGCAGGGCAAAGAATGCGTGAAACGGCCCCGACCCTGCGCAAATTATGGCAGGGTGATTACACCCACGATGGCGAATTTTTTCAGTTTCCTGCAACAACATCGGCCCCAAAACCCATTCAGGAAAATGGCCCCCCGATCTGGATTGCTGCGCGTGATCCAAACAGCCATGAATTTGCTGTTGCTAACGATTTCAACGTTCAGGTTACGCCCCTTTGGCAAGGGATGGAGGAAATCACATCATTGATGGAACGGTTTAATTCCGCCAAGGCGAATAATCCCGAAAAAACGCCTAAAATCATGCTATTGCATCATGCCTATGTTGCAAAGGATGCTGCAGATGCGGATCAGGCCATTCAAGAATTGACTAAATTTTATTGCTACTTTGGGGCTTGGTTCCAAAACAAACGCCCCGTTGCACAGGGATCGATACAGAAACTGACGGATCAAGATATTGCAGAAAACAAAATGATTTCAGCAGAGAAGTTGGCGCGTGACTTGACAGTAGGAACGGCATCAGAGGTCATTGATCGCATAAAACGATACGAGGACTTGGGATATGATGAATTTGCATTTTGGATTGACAGTGGCATGTCAGGTGAACGTAAAAAAGAAAGCTTAGCGCGCTTTATCAACGAAGTAATGCCGGCATTTCAGTGAGGACCAAATGACAAACCCACATTTCCAACTTTATATCGACGGTTCATTTTGTGAGGGTGCCGGGGGTACTGTCATGCACAGTCAAAACCCAGCCAATGGTGACACATGGGCCAGTTTTGCCTGTACAGATAAGACAGATGTTGAACGTGCAGTGCATGCGGCAAAGCGTGTATTGGATGATCCCAAATGGCGGGATATGACGCAAACAGCCCGTGGAAAGTTACTTTTTAAACTTGCGGATTTAATCGAACAAAATGCCGAGCGCTTAGGCGCGTTAGAGACCCAAGACAGCGGAAAATTACTGGCCGAAACCGCAACGCAAACCAAATACGTGGCGGATTACTACAGGTATTACGCGGGACTTTCTGATAAGCTGGAAGGCGCTGTTTTGCCAATTGATAAGCCTGACATGCACGTGTTCACAAGGCGTATGCCAATTGGCGTGGTTGCTGCTGTGGTTCCGTGGAACGCACAAATGTTTTTGTCTGCCACCAAATTAGGCCCGGCCTTGGCGGCGGGATGTTCTGTAATTTTAAAGGCTTCGGAAATTGCGCCTATCCCGATGTTGGAATTTGCAAAACTGATTCATAAAGCAGGTTTCCCAGATGGCGTTGTTTCTGTGATAACAGGGGATGCGGACAACTGTTCGATCCCATTAACACGCCATCCACAGGTGGATCGGATTGCATTTACAGGGGGACCTGAAACTGCACGACATGTCGTTCGTAATTCAGCGGAAAATTTTGCAGTCACCACTTTGGAATTGGGCGGGAAATCCCCAATTTTGGTGTTTCAGGATGCAGATTTGGACAGCGCTGCGAATGGTTTGATTGCAGCAAACTTTGGGGCATCCGGTCAATCCTGTGTTGCTGGATCGCGTGGCTTGGTTCAGCGCAGCATTCTGCCCGATTTGATTTCACGTATCACAGATAAGGCCCGTGGGATTGTGGTGGGGGACCCGCTGGATAGTGCCACGCATGTTGGTCCGCTTTGTACACATGCCCAGATTGATCGTATCGTGGATACATTGGATAAGGCGCAATCGCAGGGCGCGACAATTCATTTTGGTGGCGCACCCTTGGAACGTGATGGTAACTATATGACACCAACATTGGTGGAATGTGCGTCCGAGGATACCGAAACGTTGCACATAGAAATGTTCGGTCCTGTTATGTCGTTGATCCCATTTGACACTGAAGAAGAGGCCATTTCTATGGCCAACAACTCGCTCTTTGGGCTGGGGTCGGGGGTGTTTACGCAGAATATCGCACGCGCGCATCGTGTTTCAGATCGTATTCGCTCTGGGATTTGTTGGGTGAACACATACCGGGCGATTTCTCCGATCGCACCTTTTGGTGGGTTTAATCAATCTGGCTACGGGCGCGAAGCAGGACAAGAAGCGATTTTGGATTACACACGCACGAAAACGACGTGGATAAATACATCAGATGCGCCGATGCAAAATCCGTTTGTGATGCGTTAGTGGTATTGGTGATTGTCGGTTTTCGACCAGCATTCTTACAGTTAAGCGACACTATGATATAACATACGCAGAGGTGAGATATGACCAAAATCATCACAGAACCAGCCAAACAGATCGATGTTATTCATGAAACCGATGTGCTGGTTGTTGGATCTGGCCCTGGCGGATTGGCCGCGGCACTTGCTGCGGCGCGTATGGGGGTGAAAACGACTCTTGTGGAACGCTTTGGGTGTTTTGGTGGGAATATCACAACCGTGGGGGTTGAGGGATTTGCATGGTACCGCCACGATCAAACCATCGAAGCAGGGGGATTGGGCCGCGAATTTGAAGATCGTGCCAAAGAAATGGGGGCCGCAGTTCCCGAAAGCCAAAGCCTCTCTTATGAATTAGACTCAGAAGGATTCAAACTGGTCGCGGATCGTTTGGTTGAAGAGGCAGGCGTGATCCCAATGTTACACCGTCTTTTTGTTGCACCGATTATGCAGGGCGAGCGTATCACCGGCATTATCACCGAATCCAAAGCAGGCCGCGAGGCATTATTGGCCAAGGTCGTTATTGATGCCACAGGGGATGCAGATATTGCGCATCGCGCCGGGGCACCCGTAACGAAACCCCCGAAAGAAGAATTGCAAGCGGCGAGTGTGATGTTCCATTGTGCAGGTGTGGATAAGAAAAAGTTCATGGAGGACGTGAAAGAAAATCCTCTGACCTACGCGGATTGGTCAACGGGTGAATGGACCGTGGAAACAGATGGAAAAGAGGATACAATGTTTTCCCCATTCATAAAAAAACCATTTGAACAGGCGCGACAATCTGGATTGATCCCTGCAGATTTGTCGACAATCTCGGGCACGTGGGGCGCTGTGCATGATACAGGTGAAATGACCTATATGAATTTGGTGCACCTGGCGGAATGCGATGGCACAGATCCATCTGATTTAACCCATTTCGAAATCGAAGGTCGGCGTCAGGCGATGCTGGCGATTGATGCACTGCGCGAATATGCGCCTGGTTGCGGCGGCATTCGGTTGCGAAACTTTGGAATGACCATCGGTATTCGGGATACCCGCAAAATCGATGCGCAGTATAATATGACCGAAACAGATGTGCGCCACCAGGCCCGTTTTGAAGATAGTATTGGCATCTATCCCGAATTCATTGACGGGTATGGCATTCTTATCCTACCCACGACAGGGCGTTATATGCACGTGCCGTATCGTTGCATGTTACCTAAGGGTATCAAAGGGTTGCTGGTTGCGGGCCGCGCGACGGGTGGGGATCGTGTGGCACATGCGGCGACACGCAACATGGCCTGTTGTGCGGTATCGGGGCAGGGTGCTGGAATTGCGGCGGCACTGTCGGTGAAAACAAAATGCGAATTGGTTGATGTTGATATTACAGCTGTTCAGGGTGCATTGAACAAACAAGGTGTTCGCTATCACTGAGGATAATCATAAAGTGACCGCCGTTCTACCTGTTACGTAAAGTTCATTTTGATATGGGCACACGACGTCCTATCGGTCGTCGAAATATTCTGTACTTATAGATGTCACATGTGGTTATGACGTGTCCCTTAACTCTTTGTTCACCGTTGGTGTCTTTGCTGAAAATCGGCCAATTTATCGATATAACAGGTGGACGGATTTCTTACGTTGTGTTTGCGAAACAGAAGTGGGCTTTTCAAACCAAATAATTTGCCAGTGTATCAAAATTAGACATTCGGATGCGAACTGATTAAGTGCGGTGCAGTTATTGCAGCAAAGGTTCAGGCCTAATTATCAAGTGTTAGATCACTATGCATACGGTGGTTCAAAACCGTTGTTGCGTTTATCAAATCATTTTCATGCGCACGCTTTTTTGCGGCAGTCGCATTCAGCCCATGATCCAGCCATCTTTTGATGAGCCTACGTTCAAGCTCATTTAAGTTTGTTTGTACAAAAACCGAATACGCCCAAAACTGGCTTAGATCACGCCATTCTACCTGATCCAGCAATAGGTAATTCCCTTCGACGATGATAAATCGATCCGCGCTGGTGATTGTCGCAGCATTTGGTACGGTACAATCTTGTGTGCGGTCAAATAGTGGAACAGGCACCTCATCATGGGTTTCCAAGTTTTTCAAAGTTGCTTTTAATGACGAAAAATCAAACGTCATTGGTGCCCCCTTACGATGAAGCAATCCCTTGGATGTCAGGGTCGCGTTATCCATGTGGAAACCATCCATTGGAACAATTGCCGCTTGTTTTTGGATTTGGTTTAATTTTTCGCACAACAGTGTTGCTATGGACGATTTTCCCACTGCAGGCGGCCCCGCAATAGCGATCAAGCAACGTTTGTGGGGGCGCGCAAGTGTTTTTAGCGCATCATAAATGCGATCGGTTGTGCTGCCTAAGGTCATTGAAATGTGGTTCCCTGCGCCAGAGTTTTAGCATTTTTTATTTCAATACTATTTCGGGTGGGTGACCAGTGGTCGTTTAGGCCAATGATCGATTTAACGGCTATTAAATAGGTCATATTTTCAAACTCTTGCATGCGTTTTTGAGGCAATCAGCATCAGTTTCGCCCAATGGTTTATCATACATCCGTTAAAAGGCACAGTTTTCAGCTACAGATCAGCAGCAGGCTGTGCGATATGCTGCGAAATTGGTTTTGAAATTTTGATATGCATCTTCGAACTCATGGATCAGTTCGGCGTCAGGTTCCACTGTTGTTGCGACCAAAGGTGCGCGCATCACCGCCTTCACATCCTGTCCACTGGCTGCAATCTGCGCAAGTCGGGCAGCGCCAAGTGATGGCCCAAAATCACCATCCTTGGGCACCTTAAGTTCTATGTTCAAAACGGTAGCGATCAACTTTAACCAATACTTTGATTTGGCTCCGCCGCCGATGGCATATAGGGTTTTGGGTAATGCACCTGTGTATTTAAGAGCTTCTAGTGAGTCCCGTAATCCAAAGGCCACGCCCTCTAACACGGCTTGTGTTAAATCGACGGTGTCACTTTGCGCAGAGATATTTAAAAAACCACCACGTATTTGGGCATCGTTGTGTGGCGTTCGTTCGCCAGATAGATAGGGCATGAATTTAACGGGATTGGGTTTGCACAAGGATCCGGGCAAGGCACTGGTCAGCTGTGCAGGCGTGCGTCCAGTAATTGTCGACAACCAATTTAGGCTATCTGTCGCCGATAACATCACACCCATTTGATACCAGCGGGATGGCAGCGCGTGGCAAAATGTGTGCACAGCGGTTTCAGGTGCGGGATAGCAACCATCACGGGCCACCAAAATGACGCCCGATGTTCCAAGTGACACAAATCCGTGCCCTTCGTTGAATGCACCGATGCCACATGCGGCCGCTGCATTATCTCCTGCGCCGCCTGCGATGATTACGTCGTTTTTCAGACCCCATTTATCCCTCAAATCTTGTCTTAAAACCCCAGCTTTATCGCAACCTTCGACGAGAGTGGGCATCTGCGATCTTTGCATACCGCTTATGGACAAAAGCTCTGATGACCAATCGCGTGCATGAACATCCAACCATGCGGTTCCCGCACTATCGGACAGATCCGCAATATAAGTGCCTGTTAAATGATAATTCACATATGCCGCTGGGAGCAAAACCTTCGCAGTTTTGTCAAATATCTTGGGTTCGTGTTTTGCAACCCAAGACAGTTTGGGCGCAGTAAAGCCAGGAAATACGATATTCCCCGATACGCTGCGAAAGACTGCGGTCTGATCCAAGGCCGCGGCTTCTGTTGCTGCGCGCGTGTCGTTCCACAAAATACAAGGGCGCAGAACATTCCCATCGTCATCTAAAAGCGTCGCACCATGCATATGGCCGGCAACCCCAATACCACAAAGATCGGAAAAGCGCGGTTCAGTAGCACGCAATTCATCTATGATGTGATCCAATGCATCAATCCAAAGTTTTGGGTCTTGCTCTGACCAACCTGGCTGTGGGGAATGCGTGGAATAGGCCGCCTCTGCCTTGCGAATTGGTGTTCCACTGGCATCTGTCAGTATGGCGCGCAGGCCAGACGTCCCAAGATCAATTCCAAGAAAACTCAAAATACCACTCCGTTGTGATCAAATGCCCAGCACAACCATAAGATCGTTCTACAACCGCGATCAATGTAATTTGTTGCAGCCGATTGTTGGTTAATGGCCAATCGACGGATTACTATCATAGTCATGTGTGATAGTATCAATCCAATTCTAATTGGTGGGGTTAGGTTATGGTGTTCCGAATTTATTGTATGTGTTTGATGATTTTTGCGTCATCTTTTTCCGTGTCCGCTGACTGTGTTCAATGTGACTTTAAGGGCCAAAACTTGGCCTTTGCAGATTTTTCAAATCAGGATCTTTCGGGGGCAATTTTTTTAGGCGCCTATTTGATCAATGCTAACTTTGAGGGTGCCAAGTTGACTGATGCGAATTTTTCTGGATCGCGGGCAAATGGTGCGTCTTTTCGCGATGCAAGATTACGAAATGTAAAATTTATCGGCACTGAACTGGAACTTGCGGATTTTACCGATGCTGATTTGACAAATGTCGATTTTACCAATGCATTTGTGCGTCATATCAAAATGACCAAAGAGCAAAGCCAGAAAAGTAATTTTTGTCAAACCACACTTCGTGACGCCGTGTTGCGCGGGGTCACGTGCGAATAAATTGTCTGCATCAATGGAAAGATTGCCGATGCTGTGCCAAAAGTTTCCAGAATGGCTACCCGACTAGTCAAACTGTGACTCTCGTGCGCGGATGACGGCGCAAATCGTTTCATTATAGGGGGTGGGAATGTTCATATCAACACCCAATCTAAGGATCGCGCCATTAATG
>CAXABH010000042.1:0-9966 GCA_963966925.1 uncultured Rhodobacterales bacterium | reverse complement strand
GCCTGTTTTCCCTGCCATGCGTGCGTCATCTGCGATGATCCGAGAGGAATATGCCGTTCCTTTTCGATCATTCGTGACTGCGAACATCGCATCACGCACGATTTTTAGGTGGTTTGGGTCAATGTCGAGTGCTGGAAAATCCGTGCGAAGTGTGTTTTGCCCGTTTTCAGCACGGATGAGTTGTGGGTCCAACGCCAGCCCGCTGGCAATACGTGCAGCCATAACCGCCAGCTGAAGAGGTGAAGAAGAAACATACCCCTGGCCAATCGCAGCAACCACCGTATCCCCAATCAGCCAGTCCGATCCGCGATTTACAAATTTCCATTCTTTGTCGGGCACAAGTCCTGAGCTAACAGCGGACATTGGAACCGCATGTTTAGATCCCAGTCCCAAGCGACGCGCCATATCCGATATACGTTCGATGCCGACTTGCAACGCCAATTCATAGTAATAGACGTCGCAGCTTTCTTTGAGTGATGTGACCAGATCAACTTTGCCATGTCCGCCACGTTTCCAGCAGTGGAAGCGCCGATTTGAAACATCCAAATGTCCTGGGCAAAAAAATGTATCGTCCGGTGTAATTGTGCGGGCCTCTAGTGCTGCTAGCACTGTGACCATTTTAAATGTGGACCCCGGGGGATAGGCATCCTGTACTGTTTTGGATGCAAGTGGTCGCTGATCATTATCCCTTAAAACATTGTAATCGTCGTATGAAATGCCGCGCACAAATTTGTTGGGATCATAACTGGGCGCAGAAGCAATTGCACGCAGTGCACCTGTTTTACAGTCCATCACAACGGCAGAGGCGCTTTCTTCGCCCAAACGCGCCTTGATATAGGACTGTAGATTGGCATCGACAGTAAGCTGCAGTTTTTGGCCTGCTGTTCCTTCACGTCGATCCAACTCGCGCATGACGCGCCCTACGGCATTCACTTCAACTTGGCGCGCACCAGCGCGACCACGAAGGTCGCTGTCGAGTTTGGATTCAATCCCGACTTTGCCAATCTGAAATCGAGGTATGCGCAAAAGTGGGTCATCATCATCACGACGTTCTAGGTCACGACTGCTGACGGGTCCCACATATCCAACAACATGCGAAAAAATATCGCTTAATGGGTAACTGCGCGATAAGCCGACTTCTGGCGTAATTCCAGGAAGACTGGGCGCGTTTTCTGCAACACGTTCAATTTCTGCGCGCGTGACGCGATCACGCAGTGTCACGGGCAAAAACGGTGCAGAGCGGCTCATTTCGGTCTTTGTGCGGGTGATGTCATCGTCGCTTAATTCGATGAGTAAACGAATTTTTTCCAATACTGCGTCAACGTCACCTGCATCCTCTTGGACGATGGTGATACGATAAGTTGGTTCATTTTCGGCAAGGACATACCCGTTTAAATCATAAATCTCGCCTCTTTCAGGCGGTATCAGGCGAAGATTAATTCTGTTTTCTTCTGCCAAAAGCCTAAATTGATCAGCTTCTTTGATTTGTAATTGCCGCATGCGTAAACCCAGCAAACCTGCAAACCCCAATTGAACGGCACCGACCAGCAAAGAGCGGCGTGAAAACCGGTTCCAAATTTTTTGCTGTGATTTGGTGCTGGGTTTCATGGTGTTTTAGGTTTCGGGTTGTTTCATGTGTTTTGTATTCAGCCCAATAGCACAGACCAGGGCCATGACAGGATAAAACATAACTGTGACAAGAGCCTGTGCAAAGTGCAACGGTAACGATGGTAGCGGCAGCAACGCGAAGTTTAGCAATAGTCGTGTTGCCACAAAGATCCCGATAACAGCAAATGCGATTTGTATTAATTCGGTTGCCATTGTTTGATCTTCTGTGGATGTCGATTTGGATTTCAGCCACAGACTTGCGCAAACGACCAGCGCGGCATGCAATCCCGGGGGACGTTGAAGTAAAAAATCCTCTAGTAGGATCATCAGCGCGATTAAAAATGTGGGTATGTAATCAGGTCTGCGGACGCTCCAGGCGAAGACGAGGCAAAGCATTACGTCAGGTCCAGCCCATGTTTGGGGAATCGTCTGCAATGGCAAAAGCCGCAACACGATGAGCGCTAATCCGATCAGGACAAACGCGATGCGGTACATCCAAGTGTTGTAGGCACTATCACTCATCTTTCTGCTCTTGGGGATTTTCTGATT
The DNA here is from genome assembly GCA_963966925.1 of uncultured Rhodobacterales bacterium. GTDB lineage: Bacteria > Pseudomonadota > Alphaproteobacteria > Rhodobacterales > Rhodobacteraceae > HIMB11. The sequence continues at coordinate 7,809 of CAXABH010000042.1, read as the reverse complement.
GAATATCGTCAACAGACACCAGTACATTTTGTGGGTCAGTTATTTCAATTACGCTGTAATCGCGCAGCACCCGTAGATATTCCAAGCGTTCATAATCAGCTGACAATCGTGCGCGCAGGCGCCCGTTCGGATCGACAACCAATTGCCCGATTAACAATCCAGGAGGCAGCACGCCGCCATTTCCAGACGTCACAATGCGATCCCCAGCACGGACCAAATCAGCGTTGTCGATGAAATCCACCAATGGATCTGAGGTATTATCGCCAACAACTAATGCATTTTCACGAGAGGGCTGAATAACTGCTGGGATCTGACTGTAGGGATCCGTCAACAGGATGACCCGTGATGTTTTTTCGCCCACACCCGCAATGCGCCCGACCAGCCCCAGACCGTCCATTGCAGCCCAGCCATTTTGAATGCCATCTTGGCCGCCTACATTCAACAATACAGATTGACGGAAAGGTGATCCGCTATCTGCGCGCACAATTCCGCTAATCCATGTTAATTGCGCATCAAGTTGCAGTTTGTTCAAATCCAGCAACCGTGCATTTTCTTGTTCCAATTGCAACGCGGCCTCTTTCCAGCTTTTCATCTGTTGCAGTTCGCGGCGCAATTGTTGATTTTGATCATAAAGCGATTGATAGCTTTGGAAATCTTGGATCACATTAACGGTGCGTGTCAAAGGTGCCATGACCCATTCGCTGCTTGGAAGAAAGCGATCGATCAACATCACACGGAAACGTTCAACACGTGGGCTATCAACGCGCCAAATAATGAAGATAACAATTAGAAATAAAACAATTAGACCCGCAAGCAACTGTCTCAGCGGGGCAAGATAGTCTTCTCCTTGGGGTCGGTTTTGAGCCAAATTGTCCCCTCAATCCGAAAACGTTACATTAGCTGTCGTAGTCGATAGCGTGGCGCAATTGTTTTTCATATTCAAGCGCCTTGCCCGTTCCCATTGCAACACAATTCAGGCTTTCTTCTGCAATCGAAACGGCAAGCCCAGTTTGTTCACGCAGTGCCAAGTCTAAATCGCCCAACAGCGCACCACCACCTGTTAACATCACGCCACGATCAACAATATCTGCTGCCAAATCGGGCGGTGTGACTTCTAATGCGGTCATGACCGCCTCGCAAATTTGTTGAACGGGTTCGGCCAACGCCTCTGCGACCTGTGCCTGAGTGATTTCTGTTTCTTTGGGAACGCCATTTAGCAAATCACGACCACGTACCATCATAGATGCACCGCGCCCATCGTCTGGCATGCGTGCTGTCCCGATTGATGTTTTGATGCGCTCTGCTGTTGCTTCGCCCACTAATAGGTTTTGTTGACGACGAAGATAGCTGATGACGGCTTCATCCATGCGGTCTCCTCCGACACGCACAGATCGTGCATATACAATATCGCCTAACGAAAGCACCGCGACTTCTGTGGTCCCTCCGCCGATATCAACAACCATGTTCCCGGTGGGGTCAGTGATTGGCATTCCTGCACCGATGGCAGCGGCAATGGGTTCTGCGACCAAACCGGCCTTGCGTGCACCCGCTGATAAAACTGATTGGCGGATCGCACGTTTTTCAACGGGTGTTGCACCGTGTGGGACACACACAATAATTTTGGGTTTATAAAAAGTTGAACGTTTGTGCACCTTGCGGATGAAATGTTTGATCATTTCTTCGGCAACGTCAAAGTCGGCAATGACACCATCCCGCATTGGGCGGATGGCCTCAATCGAACCGGGTGTGCGCCCCAACATCAATTTTGCGTCTTCGCCTACGGCAAGTACCTTTTTCGTGCCGTCTTTTACGTGATATGCAACGACAGAAGGTTCGGATAAAATAACGCCGCGTCCTTTGACATAGACCAACGTATTCGCCGTACCTAGATCAATGGCCATGTCCGCCGAAAATAATCCTGTTAAACTTGCTAGTCCTACCATCTGCCTTGCCTTGCTACGTTTGATCAACATTCGTTTTGAGTCGATCAGCATCCTATTTTGAATAGTGTATACGCATAGGTACGATCAGATAAAAGAGATGGTTTGTCAAAATTCGTGCTTGTTTTGGGATTAGCGTAAATTTGCCAGTGCTTATGAAGCGAAATTTTTTATTTCGTAACACTCAATCGTTGGGTTGTGGTCGTCTGGGTGGCAAAGTTTAACAGAATGCTTCTTTGGCGTGGCTTCGTCGCATTTTGTTGATCTTTGGTCGGCTGGGTTTCGCACAATTATATCAGCATGCTAAACGTTTTCTAATTATGCGACAAAGGAATCGGGTTCATGCAAACTCATGTAAAAGCACTGGTTGTCGGCGGTGGCGCCGTGGGAACATCAATCGCTTATCATTTGGCAAAGGCTGGATGGAAGGATGTGATGCTTTTGGAACGGGATGAACTAACCTCTGGTTCAACCTGGCACGCAGCGGGCCTATTGCCGCTATTTAATATGTCCTATGCTACAACACACATCCACAAATATTCGGTTGAATTCTATAAATCCCTAGAAGCGGAAACCGGATTGGACGCTGGATTTTTTGTTGTGGGTAACTTGCGTATGGCGCAAACCCAAGAACGCATGGACGAATACATGCTATATGCATCAACTGCAGAAACATGTGACGTTCCATACGAATGGATGACACCAGCGCAAATCAAAGAACGCTGGCCTCTGGTGCGTACCGAGGATTTGAAGGGCGCGATTTATCATCCGACAGATGGATATATTAACCCCGCCGATGTAACGATGGCGATGGCCAAAGGTGCGCGGCAGCGCGGTGTTATCATTGAGCGCAAATGGCAGGTTGATGGCTATGAATGGACAGGCTCTGAATGGCGCGTCACGGTCACCAAAATGGTGGAAAAGGGCGGCAACCTTGTCGCATCAGATGAACAGGCGGTGATTACTGCCGAACATGTTGTCACAGCGACAGGCAACCACGCGCAGCGCACCGCCAAATTGTTGGGTATCAAAATCCCCGCGATCCCTGTGGAGCACCAATTTATCGTAACGGAACCCGATCCGGCGCTGGTTGCATACCGCGAGGCGGGCAATATCGAACATCCTGTTTTGCGCGACGCAGACGCCAAATGGTACGTACGTGAAGAACGCGGCGGTTGGATCCTTGGCCCCTATGAACGTAATGCACCTGCGCGTTTTGAATATGGTGTCCCTGACAGTTTCCGCGCCGATTTGTTCCCATTGGATTTGGAGCGGATCGAAGAAGAATACATGTCCATGATCCACCGCATCCCATCAACAGAAGAGGTGGGTTTAAAAGACGATTATAACGGCCCAATTTGCTACACTCCTGATGGCAACCCATTGGTTGGCCCTGCACCCGGTTTGCGCAACATGTGGCTGGCCGAAGGGTTTTCGTTTGGGATTACCGCGGCGGGCGGAACGGGCTACTACCTGGCCCAGATGATGGTGGAAGGTGAAGCCGAAATTGACATGGCCTCACTTGATCCAAAACGTTACGGCTCATGGATGACGACCGAATACGCCGCGCGTAAGAACGAAGAATGTTATGAACACGTTTACATTCTTCACCACCCTGATGAAGAACGTGGGGCCTGCCGCCCATTGCGTACGGCGCCTGCCTATGATCGCCAAAAAGAATTGGGCGCACAATTTGGCCAGGTGAATGGATGGGAACGTCCAAACTATTACGGCCCGTTGGATGCCGCAGACAGTTTTGATCACGATGCGCGTAGTTTCCGCCGTGGTGGTTGGTGGCAATACGCCAAGGATGAGGCGAAGGCCGTTCGTGAAGGTGTGGGTTTGATTGATGCAACAGCATTTACAAAACATCTGCTAAAGGGGCCAGGTGCGACACAATTCTTGGATTGGTTTACGTGTAACAAACTGCCAAAGGTGGGTCGAATAAATCTGACATATGCGTTGACTGGTGCGGGAACAACACGCACGGAATACACCATCGTGCGCATTGCTGAGGATGAATATTACCTTGTATCCGCAGGCGCGTGGCAAGCCTATGATAGCGATTACCTGCAAAAAGCGGTTGAGGATAAAATCCCTGAATTCGGGTATATGTCCGTACAGGATGTCACATCGCAATGGGGTGTGTTTGCCATCGCAGGACCAAAGTCGCGTGATGTACTAAAAGAGGTGATCAAGGATGCTGATCCTGAAACCGCGCTTTCGAACAAGCGTTTCCCATGGCTATCAGCGCGTCAGATCGAATTGGGCATGTGTCCAGTCAATGCAATCCGCGTTGCCTATACGGGTGAATTGGGTTGGGAATTGCACCACCCGATTGAAATGCAACGCTACCTTTGGGATCTGTTGATGGAGGCAGGTGCCAAGCATGACATGAAACTGGTTGGTGCCCGTGCGCAAAACTGGCTGCGTCAGGAAAAATCCTATCGTGCGTTCGGAAATGAGTTGGGCCGCGATGCAACACCACTTGAGGCGGATCTGCCGCGCTTTATCGACCTGAACAAAGAGTTCTATGGCAAAGCCGAGCTTGAGGCGATTGGTGTTCGTAGCAAATGTATCACTGTGTTGATTGATGGCCCTGATGATGCCGATCCATGGGGGCGTGAGGCGCTGTATCTTGAGGATGGTACACGCGTTGGGCGTTTGACGTCGGGTGGATACTCGGTGGCATTCGACCAATCAATCGGCATGGGATATGTCCGCAACGATGTCGCGGTAGAGGGTCAAAAGCTTAAGGTGAAAATGCAGGATAAACTGTGGGATGCAGTGATCACATGTGATAGCCCGTATGATCCGAAAAACGAAGTGATCCGCAAAGACGGATAAGTTAAACGCCATCCTGATTTATCGCGCGCAGCATCCAGTTGCGCGCGCATTTGGGTTGGGGGATCCAAGAACGTTTCTCGGCTTGGGGGGCAAGTGCAGGGATCCATTGTTGCGGCGACGTCTGGCTGTGATCCAGGCGCCCTGGTTGGTGGGCAGCTGAGTGAAAGTTCTGTTGCATCTTCCGCTGCTAAAACTGCTTTGCCCTTAAAACCGGTTGAGAAGTTACGTCAATGCATCGCTTGATCGTCTTTTCTGTCTAATTCTGAATAAAAAAGAGCGCCCACCAAGGCGCTCTATTAGACGCGTATGGATCAGAAGAAATTTTATGCGTCTGCCGTCCACCCAGACACGGATTTTACTTCTAGGAAATCTTCGATTCCCCAAAGGCCACCCTCGCGTCCATTACCCGACTGTTTCATGCCGCCAAACGGAGCGCCCGCGCCGCGGGAAGTTCCGTTAATTTCAACCATTCCGGAACGCAGTGAACGCGCAAATTTGTTTGCACGTGTGCCATCTTGTGTTTGGACATAATTTGTCAGTCCATAAACCGTGTCATTGGCGATTTCGATTGCCTCTTCCTCGGTGTCAAACGGCATCATTGACAGAACAGGGCCAAAGATTTCTTCGCGCATAATGGTCATATCATTATTGCAATCGGCAAAGATTGTGGGGCGAATGAAATAACCGCGGTTCATGCCTTCTGGACGCCCTGGTCCACCGGCGATCAAACGTGCGCCTTCTTCAATTCCCTTTTCAATCATGCCTTGGATTTTTTCAAACTGAACGGCATTCACAACTGGCCCGATATGACGACCTTCGTCACTTGCTGAACCAACGGTTACCTTTGCCGCTGTTTCGGCCGCGATTTCAACGGCCTGATCATAAATTTCACGTTGAACCAGCATACGGGTTGGTGCGTTACAGGATTGGCCAGTGTTGTTCATGCAGTGTAATACACCACGCTTAACCGCCTTTTCATCCGCATCGGCAAAGATGATGTTCGCACCTTTCCCACCCAGCTCTAGGTGAACACGTTTAAGTGTCTCTGCAGCACTTTTTGAAATAAGACGACCAGCACGCGAAGATCCAGTAAAGCTGACCATATCGATATCGGGGTGCGCGCTAAGTTGGCTGCCAACGCCAACGCCATCGCCGTTCACAAGGTTAAAGACACCTGCTGGGAAACCAGCCTCGTCCATTAACTCAGCGAAAATCATGGCGTTTAGTGGGCTCTCCTCAGATGGTTTTAACACCATGGTGCATCCAGCAATCGCAGCGGCACCTACTTTAAGTGTGACTTGGTTCATGGGCCAGTTCCAGGGCGTGATCAACGCCGTAACGCCCACGGCTTCATAAATGATGCGGTCGTTTGGTGTGCGATCACTAAGTGGGCGATCAAATTCAAATCCTTTGGCTGCGCGGATGAAGTTTTTCAAATGCCATGAACCTGCGGGCGTTTGTTGTCCTGCGGCCATATCAATTGGCGCACCCATTTCCATGCTAATCGCTTCTGCCATATCCGAGGCGCGCGCATTGTAGAGGTCCAATAATTTTTCAACCAATGCGATACGATCTTCTAAGGGGGTGGCCATCCAGGCTGGCAGTGCGGCTTTGGCGGCGGCTACAGCTGCATCGGTGTCGGCTTGTCCGCCCAGCGAAATTGTTGCGCAGGCTTCTTCTGTTGACGGGTTGATAACCTGATGATCACGTCCGTCCATTGGATCTACCCAAGTGCCGTTGATGTAAAATTGACGTTTTTCGATCATGATATGCTCCTTCATCCAACGGTCGGTTTTTCCGACTCAAGAATTTGATCAAATTATACGCGGCAGAGTGTCACTCTCATGCATTTAATGCAATAGCACTGTGTAACTTATCATCGGGACATAATACATATAATTTCATGAATATTTAAAGGAGTACCCAAATGGGTTTGCGCATCAACGACATCGTTCCAAATTTTATCGCCGAAACAGACCACGGTCAGATCACCTTTCATGACTGGATTGGGGATAGTTGGGCAATTCTATTTTCACATCCAAAGGATTACACGCCTGTCTGCACAACAGAATTTGGTGCGGTGGCACAGTTGGCCGATGAATGGGCTGCGCGCAACACCAAGGTGATTGGCCTATCCGTCGATGGTGTAGAAGAGCATAAAGGTTGGAAAACGGATATCGAGGCGTTTTCAGGCGCGTCTGCGTCATTTCCAATCATTGCTGATGAAAATTTAGCTGTATCCAAACAGTTCGACATGTTGCCTGCAGATGCCTATTTACCAGATGGACGCACGGCCGCAGATAGCGCATCGGTTCGGTCTGTGTTTATCATCAGCCCAGATAAAAAGGTGCAGTTGATCATGACGTACCCAATGTCGGTTGGTCGCAACTTCGCAGAAGTTTTGCGCGCATTAGATGGTTTGCAGGCAACATTTGGACAACCAATTGCAACACCTGCGAATTGGACAACAGGCCAAGATGTTATTGTTGCATTGACCCTTAACGATGATCAGGCGCGCGAAAAGTTTGGGGAAATTAACGTCAAACTACCATATTTGCGCACGACAAAGCATGCAAAGTAACAGCTGGATGGGGCGCATAGTTGCGCCTCATCCCTCTAATAAAACGGGTCGCAATATCGTGGCAACTGTATCCCACGTTTCCTGCGACGATGCGCTTAGCAGATACCCTTGCAGCTGCCGCGCGTTATAATCCTGATCATCCAGCATTTTTGATAACCCACCAGCGAGTTGTGTTGTCAAAACACCGGCTGCATGATCCCATGGGTTTAAAATGGACGATAGGCAAAAATCCACATGACCCTGTGCCAAAATACGATATTCGTGGCACGAACAGCGCAAAACGGTTGTACGCCGAAATTTTGGCAGGTGGGGCGCTAGTTTGAATTGAGTTTCCTTTGGCAGTAGACCAAAGTGAATATAGCCTGACAAATCTTTTGCAGGGCGGGGGGCAGCGGTTTTCAACGAACGACGCCTATCCTGTGCATTACCGAAATCGCATGA
>CAXABH010000041.1:0-9969 GCA_963966925.1 uncultured Rhodobacterales bacterium | reverse complement strand
TTCTACAATGAATGCATGTTTCTTATTGAACGACGAAGCGATACATAAAGAAGCTGGTCCATGCCTCTTGATTGCCGCTGCGGGAATAGGTGAACACTTGGTCTTGCTGATCCTGAATGGTCATCGTTGCCCGGGTGGATTTCGGGGTGATGTTACGTCCACGTGCATCCAACCTTATGTCATAATCCGCACTCTGTTTTTTCCATTCGAAATAGAAACGATTGAAATTTAGGTTCAAACCAGAAATCGCAGGGTTATATCCCACATGCACAGGTTGCGCTGCGACGATGTGATTAAATGTTGGCAATGCAGTTCCATCAAACAGGAACCGTCCCGTAATTTTGGTGATGCCATTGGTTGTCAACATACCAGCCATGGTTGCCAAATCATCTGTATCCAAATGCGGATCACCCCCCCCGATTAGGATCAAATCCCCATCTAAAACGCCATTTTGAACTGGCCCAGTGGCGCGCAGTTCTGTTTTAAACCGAAATTCTGGGCCCAACGTATCAAGGGCATACAGCGCAGTGATCGACTTGGTTACGCTGGCGGGGGCAAATCCCTTGGCCCCATTGTGCTGCTCAAGTACCTGACCCGTTTCAACGTCAATTGCGGCAAAGCCCGCCTCACCCGTGAGGTAGAGCGTTTTGATCAGCTCATCATATCCGGGTGGGGGGACGGAACCGGGGCGCAAAACAGGACGTGGTGAGGTGTCTGCCGCCTGTAAAACGCTGCCCAAGACCAACAAAAAACCGATTGTCCAAGAAATGAACCGCACTGAAGAAACCCACCCACAAAAAGTCATGCAAAGCCTGCGAAAAAGAGGATCAAAGATCAAGCCCCAGATCGAAGCGCGCTAGAAGAAATGGGCATAAGCGGCATATTCACATAGCACCACGCCGGACCAGACAAATGCCCCAACTGACGCGAATGTTTGGCAGACACGCGCGCATCCCGATAAATCCGCGCAGCACGCGCCGATATAGGCGACAGGCGCGCATCGGGGCGCGCAATGATCCCCACAGGGGTTGTTTCGATAATCTGGCGCCAATCTTTCCATCGGTGAAATTGTGCCAAATTATCCGCCCCCATCAGCCAAACAAAACGTGTATGCACATACCGATCCTGCAAGGCTGCGATGGTTTGCGCCGTATATGTTGTGCCCAACTGCGCCTCGATATCCGTGACGTGCACACGCGGATGACGCATGATGGTGCGTGCCTGCACCATACGATCAACCAAGGGTGCGGGGCCATGCGATTTCAATGGATTGCCAGGGGTGACCAACCACCAAACCTGATCCAACCCAAATCGGCGCAAGGCATGTTTAGTCAGCGCAACATGGCCTGCATGTGCGGGATCAAAGGATCCCCCAAACAACCCAATCACCTGATTACGCATCAAACCACTCACGTCTTTAACCTATGTTCATCCGTCGTTATGTGGACATATCGCATCCCAATCCCCGCAAACAACCCCATAGATGATTGCCTGCCCCTTCAGATAACGCTATTTAGACCCAAACGCAGTCAAATCAGGAGTATCCGATGGCAGCCTATCAATACGTCTATCACATGCAGGGTGTGTCAAAAACCTATCCGGGTGGCAAAAAATGCTTTGAAAACATTCACTTGTCCTTCCTACCCGGTGTGAAAATCGGTGTCGTCGGTGTAAACGGCGCGGGTAAATCGACGCTGATGAAAATTATGGCCGGTCTGGATAAGGATTATACGGGCGAAGCATGGTCCGCCGAAGGCGCAAAAGTCGGCTATCTGCCCCAGGAACCCCACCTAGAAGAAAACATGACAGTGCGTGAAAACGTCATGCTGGGCGTTGCCGCGAAAAAGGCCATTCTGGATCGTTATAACGAATTGGCGATGAACTATTCCGATGAGACCGCCGACGAAATGGCGCAATTGCAGGATCAGATCGACGCAGAAAACCTATGGGATTTGGACAGTCAGATTGATGTCTCGATGGAGGCATTACGCTGCCCAGACGATGATGCAATGCCTGCCAATCTATCAGGGGGTGAACGACGTCGTGTTGCGCTGTGCAAATTGCTGCTTGAGGCGCCTGATATGTTGCTGTTGGACGAACCAACCAACCACTTGGACGCGGAAACAATTGCCTGGCTTCAGCAACACTTGATTGATTACAAAGGCACCATCCTAATCGTCACCCACGACCGTTATTTCCTAGATGACATTACGGGTTGGATTTTGGAATTGGACCGCGGCCGCGGCATTCCATACGAAGGCAACTATTCCAGCTGGCTGGAACAAAAGGCCAAGCGTCTGGAACAAGAAGCGCGCGAAGACAAAAGCCGTCAGAAAACGTTGGAACGCGAATTGGAATGGATCCGTCAGGGTGCCAAAGCACGTCAGGCGAAACAAAAAGCGCGTATCAACGCCTATGAAGATTTGGCCAATCAATCAGAACGTGAAAAAATTACACGTGCCCAGATTGTTATTCCAAACGGTCCGCGCCTTGGCAGCAAGGTGATCGAAGTCGAAGGCCTGCAAAAGGCGATGGGTGACAAATTATTGATTGAAAACCTGTCGTTTAGCCTACCACCGGGCGGCATCGTGGGTGTGATTGGTCCAAACGGTGCGGGTAAATCCACCCTATTCAAAATGCTAACTGGACAGGAAAATCCTGATGCGGGTGCCGTATCCTATGGTGACACTGTTTCACTGTCTTATGTGGATCAGTCGCGTGACGATCTAATGGACAAAGACACCGTTTGGGAGGCCATTTCAGGGGGCGCAGAAATCATTCAACTGGGCGATGCCCAAATGAACAGCCGCGCCTATTGCTCTGCCTTTAACTTTAAAGGGGGGGATCAACAGAAAACCGTGAACCTTCTATCGGGTGGGGAACGCAACCGTGTGCACATGGCACGCCTGTTGAAATCAGGTGGCAACGTTTTGTTGCTGGACGAACCAACAAACGATTTGGACGTCGAAACATTGCGCGCACTAGAAGACGCATTGGTGGATTTTGCAGGCTGCGCCGTTGTCATTTCGCACGATCGTTTCTTTCTTGACCGTATCTGTACCCACATTTTGGCCTTCGAGGGCGAGGCCCACGTTGAATGGTTCGAAGGGGACTTTTCCGCATACGAAGAAGATAAGAAACGCCGCCTAGGTCCAGATGCATTGGAACCCAAACGGATCAAACATAAGAAATTTACACGCTAAATTTTAACGCGCACCCATATGTATATTTTTAAATATGGGTGCGTTTTATTAAAACGCTGATATTATCGGCACCCAATCGATTAAATGTAATTATCAATATTTTGTAATATCCTTTTTTAATTGATTTTTTAATATAAATCCCTTTTTAATATGATCGCATAACATCGGAGGTTATAATGGCGCTAAATGTGAATAAAATGTCTATTGCGGAATTAAATCAGCTGATCTCTGATGCACAAACGGCATTGGCCAAAAAGCAAGCAGTTGCTGAAAAGGTGCGCAAATTAGCCCACGATAATGGTTTGGATATTAGCGATCTGATGGCTGCGGATAAACCGACAAAAGCCAAAGCGAAAAAGCCCAGAGGCAAAGTTGCCCCAAAATACAAAAACCCTGCAAACGGTGCCGAAACCTGGACAGGTCGCGGGCGTCAGCCACGGTGGGTTGCGGACGCGTTGAACAGCGGCAAATCATTAGACGATTTATTAATTTAAACTGGTTTACTCTGGTTCAGGCGGCGTTTGCGATAATCGGCGCCGCAATGCATTTTCTAATTCCATATCCTCTAAAATTACCATGCGCGCCCAAGTTGCCAAAATGCGATTAATACGCGCCTGATACCCATTCCCCATGGCTTTGAAAAATTTGGCCACCGATTTATCCAAATAAAGTGTCAGTTTTTCCTTTTTTTCATAAGTGGGAATATCATGCATAATCATATGCCATTCCTCGGGTATTTCCTCGGACAACATACGTGCAATCATTTTATCCTGACTAAGGCGCATTAAATCGCGCAGTTCACGATCACGCAGTTCCTGACGGCTAAGAGAATTTCGCATATACCACATCCTTTGCGATATAAGCCTATAATGTACAGGTTAAATAAACACCCGCAATACGCGCGTTGCGCACCGACGTGATACCGATGCGATACAGATGGAAAACAGACCCCGTGTTTTAAGCAACAAGAGGTTTGGAATTCATCTCATGGCGGGCTGCAATTTTGCGCCCAATCCGCCCCGGCAATAAAGGACGCGCGGGCGTAGGCGGTGGACAATCATTCTGTGCCAGTTCAGGAAACAGTTCGATGATTTCACGACGTGTCGCCTGATCCAAAGTGCTCATGGCGACTGCGCCCGTGTAAAAGCTTTCGCTTGCCGCACCTTCGGAATATATCACCTCATGTTCATCAAACATGAGGTGAACATAGGTGATTTCCGCCAAGTCATAGGCGATCTCAACCCCTTGTATACCCAATAAATGTTTCGCCGCGACCAGACCCTCTGACTGCCCAGTCATGCGCTTAATAATGACAGAGCGCAGATAAATTCGATGCTGCGGTGAGACGATCAAATCACGGCATGGTGTGTTGTTGCCCAGCGCCCCCTTGGTGATGCGGATGGGATGCAAATGTGGATTGGCATCCATTTCCCGTTGCGACACAACACGCCGCCCCACCCAGCGGACCGGGCGATAACCGTGATCCATTGTCAGTACTAATTCGCCTGTTTTAATGTCATCCACACGACATTCCCCTGCCATCGTCAACACCCGAACATCCGCAGAAAAACACGTCACATTCGTATTGTCATAAGTCAGATCCGTGGCAGACATGTAATTGGTGCCAGACGAATTTTGGAAGGCAATATAACCACTTATGGCTGTGCTGTCCGAAAAATCACCGACGGAATGGTTCAACTGATTATCGTCAGCAAAGTCCGCGCGCATTTCGGTGTAACCCGAATAAAAGGCCGACAAATCGATGAAATCATTGTTTGTTTGATCCCCATCCGTGATCGGGCCTGTGTCCCCCAGCCCAAAGTCACGCAACTGTATTTGCCCACCGCCTGTCCAAGTGATCACATCATTGGCATCATCAGAGCTTGCCGCGCCAGTATAGATGATCTTGTTTCCACCTGCATTTAAACGGAATTCGTCCGATCCAGCACCGCCTACCATGGTGTCCTGTGCACCACCGTCGATTAACAAATCGTCACCCGTTCCGGCATTTATATACGATGTATTGACGGCAGCATAAATTGTATCATCCCCGTCTTCACCCGATACCGAAGATCCAGCATCTTTAATGTAGATCAGATCATTACCAGAACCCGCTTGAACAATAGAAAAAGAGTCATCGCTTCCATATCCAACACCAGAGTCGATTGTATCATCGCCCTCACCACCACGAATATTGTCGGCCCCAGGACCACCATCGATACTATCGTTTCCGTCGCCACCCCAAAATATATCATTCCCAAGGCCACCGATCATGGTGTCGCTACCTGCGCTTGGCTCGACCCGATCATTAGCGTCTGATCCCAGGATCAAATCATCGCCATCGCCAGGATAAACAATTGCCCCATCGGTGCCAGTGCTGATGGTATCATTGCCGACACCTGCATAAATACTGTCAAACCCTGCACCGCCTTCGATCGAGTCATCATCCGAACCATCGGCAGCATCACTGGCGTCAACCATGTCACCTTCTGGATCGCCCGTGTAAGTAGCATCGATGGTATCAGCAGCCGAAGTGCCCTCGACAATGTAATCAAGCGAAGGAGTATATCCAGTGTACATGTCCGCGTAATCAAGCTGATTAGCGTCTGTACCTGATACAGCAAACGCTGTGGTTATCGTATCCCCCGCTTGAACGGTGAAGGCGTCAGAACCGTCCACTTGTAATGGAATGAAATGTTCTATCAATTGTCCTGTATTGGACTCGACAAGTTCTACTCGAGCACCGTCAATGGTAATGCCATCGACGGCGATTGATCCGGTATCCAAAGCGAGGACATTTTCGTGTAAGACCCCGTTGATTGTGAAACTTTGACCTGAATTGAAATACGCGTACTGTGCTTCATACATTGTTGTATCGGCAAACGACGCTCCGGAAGCAATGGTACCACCATTATCAACAACGACCATGTCGTAAACACCAATGATCTTGTCGCCTTGCGCATGGGGTCCGCCGATTCCAATTTGATAGATTTTTATTCCAGTATATGTTGCCATGCGACTGCCCCAATTCGTTCCCAAAAATAGAAACGTCTGGTACAGGTGGATTGTTAGAAACGGCTTTCGTTTAAGTGAAGAAAATTATCAGATTTTTTGACGCTATCAGTCAGAGGAAAGTTATTAAAATGGACATCAATATCTTGCTGCAATTTATTGGATGGATGCTTGCCATAAATTTGGTGTTTTTTACCATTGGCCTGCTTAAAATCACGGTTTTTCGTGGGATAACTACTTCGGTATCAGAAAAAATGTTTGGCGATTTTGGATTGCAGATTGTCAAGGATGTCCCGAAATTTTTGTTATTCTATTGGATTCTGATTATCGTGTTCAACCTAACGCCCTACATTGCACTGCTCATCCTGATTAGATCAAATTGATAAATTTTATCAATTTGAGAAAGTCCCGATAGCCGACCCTAACCAGCGGGCTTCAAAACCCTGAAGCAGCTAACACAGTTTGTTGCGTGAAACAAACCACGCCTTTGGCATAAAAATCATCGCTGGGCACGTCGTTGTTCACGGATGAGGGCGGCCAACCGATAAAATCCGTGCGCCATTTTTGAATAGGGTGTGAGGATAAATAACACAAAGACCAATCCCAAATGCAAGGGCAGTATAACTGACACAACACTGGATCCTGTCACGGCATAAAGCGCAAGCCCAGTCGCGCTGACCCCAAATAACAACACCAAAAAGGCCATTTCGCCACCCCAAACTCTCGGTGCTCCTAAATTCGGGTCCGCCTTAGTTTTTAAATAACCCAATCCAAATGTCCCGATGCATAATGCGATACCACCTGGCACACCCAATAACTTTGGAAGACTAAATGGCCCATAGGGTGCCTGTATATCAAAGACATAGTGCAATACTGTGCCCGATGATGTTGATGCAAAACACAGCAAAAATCCGTATAATGTGAAATGATGAAACCAACGACGCCAAGGTGTAAAGGCATCTTCTGCCTCAAAATTACACCCATCACCATGCCCACCTTTTAGGTTTTTCATCTGTGCAGCCGATCCAAACGCCGCGCGTATGTCCAACATACGAATGGCGCCAGCCCCCGTTGCACGCCAATAGGATCGCAATGAAATCCCCAACGCAATAAGCGGTAACAAAAACACAGGCGCAAAAATCGCAACAAGAACAGAATGCGAAATATAGGCGTAAAATCCATCCCCACGGCCCAAGTCAAAATATGCGATTGCATAGAATAACACCGTCGTAATCAGCACACAAAGACCCGCAATGAATACGCCAGCGCGATCGAACATTGCACTGAAACCCGCAGGCCATGCATGTTGTTTCCAGCTTTCATGACGTACCTCGGCCAATGCTTTGGGCAGGTTCAGGTCAAATTCATGGGGTTCTGTGTATTGGCAGGCATAATAACACCCCCGACAGTTGTGGCACAGGTTTGCCAAATGCGTAATGTCACCATCACTAAAGGCACGCGCAGATGTAATTGTCGGGAAGACCGAACAATATCCTTCGCAATATCGGCAAGCATTACAAATTTCGACTTGGCGGCGGGCCTCTTGGATTAGGTTATCGTACATAGTCTGCCGCTCCTTTTCCTGCCAATCGACCAAAGACGGTTCCAATGGTCATTCCAAATCCTGCCAGGTACCCCTGACCCAGGATGGATCCAGCCATAATTTCACCCGCAGCCCACAAATTTTCGATAGCCCCATCAGCTGATTGCACTTGGGCTGTCTCATCAACCTTTAGCCCCAGATAGGTGAAGGTCACACCCGGGCGCAATTCATATGCGTAAAACGGGGGTTCCACTATTGGTCGCGCCCAGTTTGTTTTGGCAGGCGAAACACCGGATGTCGCCAGCCCATCGAGTTCAGTAGGTTTGAATTCACCCTTTAGGCATCCTTCATTGAAACCGTCGATGGTTTCGCGCAATGCGTTTGTGTTCAAACCCAGTTGCTGACCCAAACCTTCGATTGTTTCTGCCTGTATGGGGGGAAACACCGACGGCATGAACAAATCAATCGAGCGTGAATCGATGATTGCATAGGCAACTTGATCCTTTTCTGCCGCAACCAACCGTCCCCAGATCGCGTATCGTTTTGGCCAGACATCTTCACCTTCGTCATAAAACCGTTG
Organism: uncultured Rhodobacterales bacterium; assembly: GCA_963966925.1. GTDB lineage: Bacteria > Pseudomonadota > Alphaproteobacteria > Rhodobacterales > Rhodobacteraceae > HIMB11. The sequence continues at coordinate 1,631 of CAXABH010000041.1, read as the reverse complement.
GGCATCTTTGTTCACAACAACCGAAAAGGGCACGCAATCCAGACGCGTTACGATACCACCGTCATATTTTGGCGCGCGCCCGTCAATTGCAACGGCGTGGCACTGCGTCGGATCGCCAACACTTTCAATATCTTGGTCCAACAAATCCTTTAGGACAACGCCACGATTATAAGGCGTTCCGCGGATCAAAAAATTCTTGGCCGCTGGTCCCCAAGCACGTGCCAACCAATCAATATCAGCCTGAAACCCACCTGATGCTGCGATAACAGCGCGGGGTTTGAACACCTGTTCAACACCTGCAATTGTCGCACGAACTTGCACGATTTGATTACCATCACGTTCAAGATGATCAACATGCGCCTCATATAAAATATCAACACCCATTTTTTCAGCGGTGCGATAAAGTGCATTGACCAATGCCTTGCCTCCACCAAGGAAAAACGCATTCGTACGCCCGAGCGATAGGGTGCCCGATAAAGATGGCTGGAAACGAATGCCTTGTCCTTCCATCCATAGGTAACACTCGGCAGATGTTTCAATTGTCATCTTGGCTAGCGATTCATCCGTTTGGCCCTTGGTGACCTTCAGCAAGTCGTCGTAATATTCATCGACACCGTAAGTATCTGACAAAACGCCAAGTGGGCCGTTGTGCATACACCGAAAATTCCGTGTATGACGCGAATTGCCCCCGCGATAGGGTTTTGGCGCGGCTTCCAACACCAAAACCTTTGAACCCGATTGACGCGCAGTTATCGCAGCACACAACGCAGCGTTGCCCCCGCCAATAACCAAAATGTCGTAGTCTAAGTTTGTCATCACTCCTTAGTCGATCCTTTTGCATGGGCTTGCCAAAATTGTATCCACGTGTATACATAATTCAAAATATTGTTCAAGGATTTGATGTGAAGACCCCAGACACCGCATACGAAAGACTTTTTCATGCGATTGAGGTGGGTGAAATCGGCCCAGGCGAACGGCTATTAGAGATCGAACTGGCGCAACGCTTTGGGGTCAGCAGAACGCCCATTCGTGAAGCAATCCGCAAACTGGAATCTGAGGGCATCGTTCGTCATGTTCCGCGCATCGGGGCCGTTATACGCCAACTAGGACAGCCAGAAATCGTCGAACTTTATGAAATGCGGATCGTGTTAGAGGCAACAGCCGCAGAAATGGCCGCGCAACACGCATCATCCGCAGAACTTGCCACGCTTACAGCGATGAACACCGACATGTTAAAGGCAAGTGATGATCCCAACACGGTTGCACGGATCAATCGTCAGTTCCATCTCTGCATCGTTGAGGCCGCGCGAAATCAATTCCTGACCCATTGTTATAATAACCTCTCAAATGCCTTGATGCTGCTTGGAAAAACGACATTAGACACAAAGCAACGCGTTGATCATGTTGGCGCGCAACATAGTGATATAATTAATGCGCTGAATAAACGAAACGGCGTCGAGGCCGCCAATGCCATGAAAAACCACATGGAAACATCATTGGCGCACAGATTACAGGCCTATCGTGCACATTCGTAAATTCATATTCACCCAGATTATTGCCCTAACCGGTGCGATTTCTTTCCTTTATCTTGGCCTACCTCTGCCTTGGCTGTTTGGCCCGCTATTTGGATG
>CAXABH010000040.1:0-10183 GCA_963966925.1 uncultured Rhodobacterales bacterium | reverse complement strand
GCCCAAAGTTTTTTCCCACATAGGTCGCAATCAATTCACCCTGATCGACCCAAACCAGCCCCGCCGCCAACGCCAGTTTATTCAAATCCACATCACTGGCTGCACCAGAATGCGATTTTGCATCATACCCTAACAGACGGATATAATTAGAAATCACCACTGCAGTTTCAGATGCCCGTAAACACGCACGATGGGCATGTGCATGTTCCAACCAATCAACGCCAGGTTCATCAGGCATAAAATCTCTTGGATTTTCGTATAAAAACACGATTGCATGGGTGTGACCGTCAATCGTAGTTGGGGGAGCCTCCATTGAATCTTTAAGATCTGCCATGATCATATCAATGCCAGAGGCCAGCGTTTTAGTTTGCCGTGTCCGAAGGGCATCCGCCAAACGTTCGATATCGGGGTTTTGGATCGGTATGTCCAAAATTGCGCCATCGTCCAATCGGCAAATCCCGATCATCGAAGCATCAGAAAAATACCCAAAACCCTTGATGTGATTTGCGCGCTCAATGGGATCGAATGGAATATCAGCCAAGGTTTTATTGATAAGTCCATCACGGATTGCATCCAACATGGCCTGATATTCGCCCATCGCATTCACGATATTTTCAGGTGCGTCTGGTCGACGAAAAGACAACGCATTCATCACGGGGGCTGAATTCAGATCGACGGTATCGACACGTTTTAAACGCTCTGTTGGATACTGGCCCATATGCACTGGACGATTTTTATCTGAAAACAATTTCATGTTGGTGAATTACCCTTTAGGTTTTGAGAGACCACTGCTTCTGATCACAAGGCTAAGGCTCATGAAGTTGGTCCAAAATATCTTGGTCTTCGTCAAGGCGTTCCCAATTTCTGCGTCTTTTGAAACACTCAAAGCAAGCTTTGCGGTTGGTTTGTGCAAATTATCGCACCGCGATGCGTCAATGAACCAGGATGTTCCATCATTCTTTGGGGATATTATGGTCAACGGGACCGCGATAGTACATGGTTAATTCCTCATCTACTTCGCTGCCATCATACATAAATGGCAACACGCCCTTTCGCAGGGATTTTCCACGCATATTTTTAATGTCTTGGTCCGATTTTGTGACACGTTGCGCAGGACGTCGCCCCCATTTCGCCAACATATCATAAAGACGATCTATCTGTTCCTGATGTTTGTCGGATTTGGCCAAGTCATGGAATTCTTCTGGATCATTTTCCAAATCAAATAACATTGGGCGGAACCCACCCTCTGCATGCATCAATTTCCAACGTCCGTCGAAAACCATATAAAGGCGCGCATCACGCGGTTCTAAATCCAACCGCACGGCTTGTGCCGTAGCCGAGTAGTCAAATTCACTGATAACGTACTCTCGCCATTCTGGCGTCTCGCCGCGCAACCAAGGCAGCAGGGACCGCCCCTCAATTATATGGTTTGGGACTTCGCCACCCGCGACCTCGACGAATGTTGCTGCTAAATCGATACTTTCGACCAAGGCATCGCATGTTGTGCCACGTGTTGCATTTGCCTCAGGGCGGGGATCATAAATGATCATGGGGATTTTTACGGATTGCTCATGAAACAAATCTTTTTCCCCAAGCCAGTGATCGCCCAAATAGTCACCATGATCAGACGTTAAAACAATCATCGTTTCAGAGAGCTGGCCTGTCGTCTCTAAGTGGTCAAGGATGCGTCCCAATTCGTCATCGCACTGCTTGATCAGACCCATGTAGGCTGGGATTACCTTTTCGCGGACATCTTCACGTTGAAACGCCTGCGCGATCTTATTTTTTTGATACGACCCAAAAACGGGCTGGGGATCGTCCAATTCAACTTCATGACGCAGTGCTGGTGGCACATCCGCAGGGGTGAACATGTTGTGATAGGGTGCGGGCACGATGTAGGGCCAGTGGGGTTTTATATAACTGACGTGTGCGCACCACGGACCTGTCGCCTCATTTATGAAATCAATGGTGCGTGATGTCAGCCAGGGCGTTTCGCTGTCTTCGTTTTTTATATTTGCGGGCTTGTCTGCGTTCTTGAACATCCAGCCGGATGCTTTTTCGTCATTCTCAACACCTGCGTTCGCAAAATCCGCCCATGGATTTTCTCCCCCATACCCTTTGCTATTCAGATAGGCGTTATAGGGCGATCGTTTTGCATCATAAAATCCATCTGGCCCCTGCGCCCAAAGACCGTCATCGCGTATCCAAACATCAAATCCGCATTCGGCCTGTCGCGCACCAATAACTGTGTCAGGTGTTAGGCCCAAACGTTCCATTCCCTCAGCGTCGGCTTTCATATGGGTTTTGCCCAATAACCAACAGTCCATCCCATTTTTACGCAGATGATCGCCCAATGTGTGTTCGCCAACCCGCAGAGGAAAATTGTTCCATTGTGCCCCGTGGCTGGAGGTATAGCGGCCCGTGTAAAAACACATGCGGCTGGCCCCGCAAATGGGGGATTGCACATAGGCATTTGTGAATCGAACCCCCATTTCCGCAACACGATCAAAATTCGGGGTCTGAAGTTTTGGATGGCCTGCGCAACTTAGATAATCAAACCGCAACTGATCGTACATGATGAATAGAATATTCATTCGGGGTCCCCATAATTATTTCGCTTATAAGAAAAACAAAACAAAGGAATGGCAAGTGCATATTTTTAAACTGAAATTGATTGATCATTCTGCACTGCGTTCACGGTACCAGACATAAACACCTGATGCGACGATCACCATTGCACCGATGACAGTCCATTGATCAGGCAGATCGCCAAACAGCAAATACCCCCAAAGGGTTGCGAAAATTAACGCAATATACCCAACAGGTGCAAGCAGGCTGGCTTCCCCCAATGAGAGCGCCTTGATCAATAACCATTGTGCCAGGGTGGCCAAGCAACTTAGCACAATCATTAGGGTTAACGACACTATGCTAAGGGGCTGCCAATAAAACGGAACAACGGCACTAAATACCAACGCTCCGAAAAGGGCGGTGTAAAACAACGATGTCCATGGATCTTCGCGTGCACCAACAAAACGCGTGATGATGTTATAACCAGAATAACAAATCGCAGCTCCCAGTGGGAACAGCGCGTAAACGGAAAATACATCGCTGCCTGGACGGATCACAATCAGCGCGCCGATCAGCGCCCCAATTATTCCAAATACACGGCGTATCCCAATGCGCTCTCCTAAAAACAAAACAGCCCCTAACGTGATCAAAACTGGACTAATATCCATGATCGCTGTCGCCTCGGCCAAGCCGATGTTTGAAATACCCCAAAAGAAACACATCGTTGCGCCCATTAAAAAAACAGAACGCGCTAATTGAAGCAGCGGAAAAGAGGTTTTTACAATTTTCCCAAAACGCGGCAAAACGATTAAAAATACCAATACGGCCTGGCCCAAATATCGGACCCACAACGTGGGCCAAACACCGATTTCTTGGGTCAAAACCTTGGCAACAGCATCCATCAGGGTGAATACAAACATGGCCCCAATCATCAAGAGGACAGAGAATTTTGTATGTGTCACTGAGGGGATCCAATCATTCGTCTAACGCGACCCTAACAGAGCGTTTCACAAACACCAGATCATTTCCAACGTATCATGTTGCATCGCTGTAGGTTAAGACAGGTTTGGTGGAAAATTCATTGCGCCAAACAACATAACACAAAACAGGATGATCCAATGTCTCCATAGCATGGGGTTGGTTTGCGGCATGCAATGTTACACCCCCTGCCCCCATGTGTTTGTCGCGCGCCCCATCTTTTTTGAAAACCGCCGTTCCCGCAAGGCATAGGTACATTTCCTCAGCTGGATGCTGATGCCACGGGTAATATAACCCCGCAGGCATATAAACCATCCATGCATTCATCTGATTACTTCTGAAAAATCCATTGTGCCCGATCAAACAATAACAGCCAAACTTGTTTGTAAAACGTTCTGTAATATTGGTTCCTGCATATGTATCCAGCCAACAAGCACGTGGTCCAAGTTGTTTCAATAACGATGTGGTTGCTGCGTATTGTTCCCCTAGAAGACCTTTTTCCGCCTCAAAATAGGCCCGAGCCCCCATTGGACGGGATACAACCGTTTGTGTCGCAACATCATCAGGAAAGGGACAAAATTCACTCAGATCGTTATTTCCCTGATGCAAATCACGTAAATGATTTAAAACCGTATCCATGTCCATTGACCACCTCGATGCGTTAAGTTCAGCTTACTTTGAGGTTAATCGGGGTAAGAAACTGTACCAATTTCGACACTTAAGTTGCCGTATTCTGACCAGCCATGTGCGACATTTAGAAAAGGCGACACATACAATCAGACATTCCTACCTGAACGTGCAAAAGCGCTGGGACGCGTAAGTAGATTGACTGGCATTATACGGAACGCATTCAGGACTTGTTTCACCTGTTCTTTAAAAAGGGAAAACGACGTTACTGTCTTCTGACGCATTCCAGAATATTGCGCACGAAAGATGGATCCTGAATGGGCGACCAGTTCATCGCAAAGATTATGAAGGTGACCCTAAACCCTGCACAAGCACCGAAGTATGGGTCGATCATCATCACCTAATCAGCCAGAGTGGTTTGGCCCCAAATATGACATTAAGAACATGTTATAAGCAACTAAAATTAAGGCACTATGAGCGTTTAGTTGAGTATTAATATATGTCGTAACTTGTCTTAAATAATAAAATTACACTCTGCTTAACGCCCTTGCATTCTAGTCCCGGGCGCTTACCATTAAACCATCATGCAATATGACCCCAACCTAATCAGCGCAATTGGACCAGCGGTGCGCTGCCAAACATCACCGATACTTTCAAAACAGATGTTTCAATCATGTGATTTATCGGCACTTGGGCCTGATCCAATGGGCAACATAAATGGTCCAAGTATAATGCGCGTACCTGATTGGGTCATCAATCCACTAGGGGCATATTATTTATACTTCGCGCATCACAAGGGAACATCAATTCGCCTAGCCTATGCGGATTATATCACAGGACCATGGCGCATGCATCCCGAACCCGTCCTGCACCTAAAAAACAGCCTGTTTGTTACCAACGATTTGGACCCCACATCGCGGAAACACTGGGTGAATGGTCCTGAATATTTATATGCGCATATTGCATCACCTGATGTGCATATTGATCCGTCCAAAAAACAAATAATGATGTTTTTTCATGGCCTTTTGTCAGATGGTGATCAACAAACAAGACTAGCAACATCATCAAACGGGCTGACATTCGCCGCAAAAGCCCCATTGCTTGGCCCGTCTTATCTGCGTGCATTTCAATGGTATGATCGGTGGTATTCAACACATTTGTGGGGCGAAATGGGGGTGTTTGATACATTTTCCAAACCACCCGAAATAATGCCACACACATCTATTCCCAACGAAATAACAGGCGCACCACATTCAAAAATACGGCATGGTCAGGTGTGCATCCTGCAAAATCATGCATATTTTGTATTTTCTCGTATTGGCGATTATCCCGAACAAATTTTACTGTGTCGCATTGCGCCCGCACTGGACCCCGCGCAGTGGCGCTTTGGCCCGGTGACGACATTACTTAGCCCCACACACCACTGGGAAGGGTTTGGAGGCACAGTGATGAAATCAGTAGAAGGCAGTGCGAAACATTTGGGGCCAGAGCTGCGTGATCCATGCCTATTTTACGACGGTGGATCCCTGTGGCTGTTGTACAGTGGTGGTGGCGAAAGAGGGATAGGATTGGCCAAAATAGACCATTATTGATCATCAATGGTATCCAGTAAATCATCCAGCCAAGCTTTTACTTCGTTTGTATGTTCGCCCAGTTTGGGCGCCTTTGATGATGGTGCATAATGCGCGACACCAGCTAATCGAAAGGGCAAAGTCGGAACGCGAAACCCATCCTCTGTTTCCTGAACAAAACCACGCGCCACCACATGATCCGATTCCAGGGCTTCTGGCAAACTGCGTAACCGCGCGGCAGGAACGCCATGTGTCTGTAGGATCGTTTCCCATTCCCCTGCATCTTTTTTCAACAGCTCATTTTCTAATTCCAACACAAGCTGATCGGAATTTTGTTTTCGCGCGTCACGTTGGGCAAACCTTGGGTCATTCAGCCAGTGTTCACATTCCAGCGCACGGGCCAGATTTTTAAAATGGGACTCTTCATTAACCCCCAATGAAATAACACCAGAGCGACATGGAAAACTCCCAGCGCCAGGCGATCGTGAATTTGCCAAATTGCCCCGCCGTTTTGGTGCATTTCCAGTTTTTAGGTAATCTGTAACTGTAGAACTCATTAAACTTAGGCCTGTTTCCAACATGGATACATCAACAAATGTCCCCTTACCTCTTTTAGACCGTTCAAAAAGAGCCGCAGATATCGCAAAGGATGCAGCCATAGCCGTTGCATAATCCAATACAGGGGCACCCGCGCGCATAGGGCCGCTTTCTGCTGTACCGGTGGCCTCCATCAACCCGCAACTGGCCTGAATATTCACATCATATGCAGAGGTATTTTCCTGTGGGCCACCACGACCATATCCCGTCATGGCACAATGAATAAGATGTGGGAATTGCTGTGTAAGCCTGCCTTCATCTAATCCCAAACTTTTCATTGTTTCTGGGCGGTGGTTCTCAACAAATACATCGGCAACAGACAATAACCCCAACATCGTTTCATAGTCGTTTTGACAATTTAGATCGAGGTTAATCGAACGTTTTCCCGCCCCTTGGGTCATATAAGAGGTGCTCATCCCACGTCGCGCGCCAGCCGAATCTGTGCCTCCACGATGACGGATTGCGTCACCTTTAATTGACGACTCAACCTTTATGACCGTCGCACCCAACAAACCAAGGTAATAACTGCATGCAGGACCGGCCAAAACATGGGTAAAATCAACCACTATTATGCCAGAAAATGGGTGTGTTTGGGACATTCGGATATCTTTTTTCAATTTCTGCAAATTCAAGTATTTACACCCATCTGCTTTTGCGATTGTCTGCGGTTTACCAAATGGGAGGTAAATATGACTTTTATCAATAAAGTAGCAGCTGGTCTAGCTGCGTTGACGACAATGGCGGGTACTGCCGCACTTGCTGATTACCCAAGCAAACCAATTAAAATCATGGTTGGCTTCTCTGCAGGTGGTGGTACAGACACAACCGCGCGTGGTTTCGCATCATACATGCACGAAGCACCAAGCATGAATGGTCTGCCAGCATACATCGTAAACCTACCGGGCGCATCTGGTCAGAAAGCGGCAAAACAGGTGCTGGAAGAAGATCGTGATGGTCATACACTGTACATGATCAACATCGGTACATTCATCGCAGGTGAACTGGCAAAAGGCGAAGATCGCCCATACCACGTTCCTGATGATTTCGTAAACTTGGGCTGTGCATCACAACTTGTGACATCGCTACAGGTTCACACATCAAACTCTGCAACAACAATGCAGGAATTCATCGACAACGCTAAAGCGTCAGGCGAAGAAATCACATGGGGCACATCAGGTGCGGCAACAATGCACGCAACAATCGGCCACATCTTCTTTGACGCAAACGGCATCAAGCACAAAAAAGTTCCGTTCAAAGGCGGTTCAAAGGCACGTGCTGCGTTGGTTTCACAATCAGTGGATGCAGTATTTGGTGGTGTGAACACAGTTGTTGGCTTTGAAGACGACATCCGCGCATTGGCATCAGCAGGCGCAGATCGTGACCCAATGGCGCCAGATCTACCAACCTTCTCTGAACAGGGAACAGGTGGAATCGAATTCACAGGTCTAATGTGCCTATTCGGTGCTTCAGGTATCTCTGATGAAGTGAAAGCAGATGTAGGCGCAGCGGTTGAGCACATCGCAGGCATCAAAGGTTACCAGAAGTACATGAAAGGTAACGACCTAGCCGCGTTCTACACTGACTCAGCAGCAGCAACAGAAGCTCAGGACACAATGTTCGCAACAATGGGCCCAGTTGTCGCAGAGATCATCAAGAACCAATAATCCGTTTTAACGGGATCAAGGCAGGCTCTTTGTGGGCCTGCCTTACCATTTGAAACGCACGAAAGGTTAAGCGCGTGGATTATCAAAAATACAAAGTCAAAGTCGAATACGGCGTCAGTGCCGCAGTCATGTTGGTTGGGGTGTTTTTTATTATCCAAGCCTTTACAATTGACACAACACGCGAAGTTGTTGGGCCGCGCACCTTGCCCATGATCCTTGCCGTTTCCATGGTTTTAGGAGGCCTGTTTCTATTGCTGCGCGCTTACGCAGGAAAAGCAGGTGATTTAAAAGACGGGTATGGATTTTTGGAAAGCGATGTAAACCGTATTTTCCTTGTCATTGCCTGTGGTGCATTATTTGTCGTTATGTTTTGGGCATTTGGTTATTTCATTGCATTGATCGCAACAGTAATTGCGATGCTATCGACCTTTGATGTGAAAAGTTGGAGCAAAAAAATCCTTAGCTCTGTTCTTTTGGCCATCATTTTTCAATGGCTCTTCATGGGGATCATGTTGTTAAACGATCCCAAAGGCGCGCTGTTTGACATGCGCCCATACACCAACTGGATCACAGGAGCACAATAAGATGTTGCAAAACCAATGTGCGAACCTTCAGACGTTTTTTGAAAACGCGGGCTTTTTGTCCATTTTTTATGATATTTCATGCGGTTTTGTTGTTTTGTTCAACGATCCCTATGCATTGATCTTTGTCATCTTAGCGGCGATTGTTGGCATCGTTTTTGGCGCCCTGCCCGGTTTAACAGCTGCCGCTGCCATTGCGATGATGTTGCCGATTTTGATTGCCTATAACGATGAAATTGGCGGCCTTGCGGGGCTGGCCTTTCTCTATGTGATTGGGAAATCAGGACGATACGGTGGATCGATTGCTGCGATTTTGTTCAACACGCCTGGCACTGCGGCCTCTGCGGCAACGATGCAGGATGGCTATCCCATGACGCAAAAGGGAAAAGCAGGAAAAGCATTAAAATCTGCCACAATCGCCTCTGCTTTTGGGGATTACTTTGGCGAAATCGTATTGATTTTTGGTGCCGTTTCCATCGCAGCGTTCACGCGTAAATTCGGCCCACCTGAAAACTTTGCGATTTACCTTATGGCCTTTGTTGTGATCGGGTCGGTCGTAACAGATAGCATTGTCAAAGGGATCATCTCAACGCTGTTTGGGGCCGTAATTGGACTGATTGGTGAAGATGTCATCACTGGTCAATTTAAAATGACAATGGGTGTTGATGAACTTGAATCTGGAATGGCGCTGGTCCCACTTCTGATCGGTGTGTTCGTCATTTCTGAGGTCATCGTGCAGGCGGAAAAAGCGGCCAAGATCAAAATGATGGATGTCGCACCTGAAGCGAATTTGGACAAAAGCGAAGATTATTTCACATGGGCAGAATTCAAACGGTGTACGCCGCTTATGTTCCGTTCATCCATATACGGTTCTTTGATCGGTATGATGCCAGGTTTGGGATCCTCGGTTGCCTGTTTTGTAGCCTACGGCGAAGAAAAACGCCGTGCCAAAAACAAAGATGAATGGGGCACAGGTATCGTCGAAGGGATCGTCGCACCGGAATCTGCAAACAACGCTGTTTCTGGTCCATCGATGATCCCACTGCTGACACTGGGTATTCCCGGATCAACCATTGCGGCCGTTTTAATCGGAATGTTTCTGGTGAACGGGTTGCAACCAGGGCCAACAATCTTTGCAACTGAACCACCCCTGTTTATGGGCGGTCAGTTGATCAGTCCGCGTGAATTCATCTTTGGTGTGTTCGCAGCTGGCTTGATCGGGATCGCCGCCTACGCGATCATTGGCTATTTTGGGGCCTCTTGGGTTGGTAAAATTATCGCCTATCTTCCCACACAATACCTGTATCCGTTCATATTCATGACGGCATTGGCAGCAAGCTATTCATCGCGTGCATCGATTTGGGATGTTGGTTTTGCATTGTTATTTGGGGTTATCGGATATGCCATGCGCCGCACAAATTTCTCGGCCGCCGCCTTTATCATTGCATTTGTTCTGACCTCAAGCATGGAAGAGGCCTTTCGACAGTCGATGATCATCTCTGATACTGGGTTCTTTATCTTCACCAGCTTCGAGTATCAGGGCAAATTTTCATATGCGCCAATTTTCTTAATGATTGGTGCGGCCGTGGTCATCATG
>CAXABH010000039.1:0-10204 GCA_963966925.1 uncultured Rhodobacterales bacterium | reverse complement strand
GCGCTTAATTGGAACACTTCTATCAGGTCTCAGCTATCAGATTGGTGGTGTTGGCGCGTGTCTAGGCGTTGCCGCATCAATGTTAGTTATATCGGCACTTGCAGCTTCTCGACTAAAATCTTCCTAACGCTAGCATTGCCCATGCCGTTTATATATGGCAAGAAGCAAGCAATACGACGCTTCATAAGAGTTTGACATGACAGATTATGCTACCCGCCGCACGATGATGGTTGATACGCAAATTCGCCCTTCAGATGTGACCAAGTTTCCGATCATTTCAGCAATGCTTTCCGTCCCGCGCGAAAATTTCGTTCCGCGTGACACGCGCGAAACGGCTTATATGGGGGATAATATCGGTTTGGGGGGAAATCGCACGATCCTAGATCCGCGCACATTTGCAAAAATGCTAGATGCACTAGATATCCAACCAACTGATTTCGTGTTAGATATTGGGATGGGGTTGGGTTATTCGGCAGCTGTTTTGTCACAATTGAGCGAAGCAGTTGTGGCCGTAGAAGATGATCAGACGCATTTCGATGAGGCAACTGAAGCACTAAATGATATTGGCGCAGACAACGTTATTGCGCATCATGGCGCGCTATCAGAGGGCGCCGCAGAGCACGGACCCTATGATGTTATTGTGATCCAAGGCGCAGTTGAGCACGTACCTGACACAATAGTTTCGCAACTGAAAGATGGCGGCAAAATTGCCTGTCTTTTCGCAGAAGGCGCGCTTGGGACAGTGAAAATTGGCTATAAACTTGACGGACGTGTGGATTGGCGCGCATCCTTTAATGCAGGTGCTCCGTTACTGGATGGGTTCCAACGTCATCGGGGCTTTGCATTATAACAATAGTCTTGGCGCATTTCTGCCAGGTGTTTTTTAAAAAGGTGTGAATTTATGCGAATGCGTTTTGGGATGAAATTATCGGTTCTGGCCGTATCTGCGTTGATCGTTGGGGCGGGGGCCGTATCTGCAGATACACTTCGCCAAGCGTTAACCAAAGCGTATAACAATTCAGGACTGCTTGAACAAAATCGTGCTGTGTTGCGCGCCGCAGACGAAGATGTGGCACAGGCTGTTGCAACCTTGCGCCCTGTGTTTAGCTGGAGCGCTGGTATCACGCATAATTTTGGCAGATCGCTTGACCCAATCACAGGTCAATTAGTGAATACAGATAGCACATCACGATCACTTGCCTTGTCTGCTGAAATGACGCTCTATGATGGCGGCGCGAATAAATTTGCAATAGAAGCGGCAAAAGAAACCGTTTTGGCCACGCGTCAGTCATTGATTTCAATTGAACAAACCGTTTTGTTAGATGCTGTACAGGCCTATATGGATGTGCGCCGCGAAACCGAAACAGTTGCGCTTCGTCAAAATAACTTGCGCGTTATCCAACAAGAATTGCGTGCCGCCCAAGATCGGTTTGACGTTGGCGAAGTTACAAAAACAGATGTGGCCTTGGCAGAAGCGCGGCTTGCCTCCTCGCTTGCACAGCTTGAGGCGGCCAAAGGGGCGCTAAAACAAGCCAAAGCGCGCTACACCCAAGCGGTTGGTGTAAAGGCGAACGGCCTCTCTACTCCTCCCAGTTTGCCGAAACTGCCGACGTCGGTATCTGCGGCGCAATCTGTTGCAGTGCGCAACCATCCTGCGATGCGCCAGATTCAGCACACGATAAAATCGGCTGATTTGAACATTGCGCGTGCAAAGACTGCAACTGGGCCAAGCGCAACGCTGCGTGGGTCATATGGATTAAGCAATCGCGATAGTGGGAAAACGACAGAACCTGGTTCTATTTCGATAAACATTGGTGGCCCGATTTACAGCGGTGGAAACATTCCTTCGGTCATCCGCAAAGCGCAAGCGCAAAAAGAAGCCCAGGTTGCCAATCTGCATGTCAGCAAGCGCCAGATTGAACAGGCAACGGCGACATCATATGCCTTGCTGGACATGGCGCGCGCAAGTCGCAAGGCCACAGAAGAGCAAATTCGAGCATCCCAAGTTGCCTTTGATGGTACGAAAGAAGAGGCGACATTGGGTGCGCGAACAACATTAGATGTTCTAAATGCCGAGCAAGATTTATTGAATGCCAAGGCAAACCTTATTTCTGCGCTTGCGGATGAACAGGTTGCCGCGTATCGCCTGTTGGCGCAAATGGGGCAGCTGACAGTTGATCATTTGAATTTACCCGTCCAAAAATACGACCCGGCTACCTATTATAATCATGTGAAGAATGCGCCTGCGGCGAGTGATCAAGGCAAAGCGTTGGACCGGGTTCTAAAGGCGCTTGGCCAAAATTAACCTTGTTGGTTGTCTAAAACTAGATTGACAGGTATCCTGGTGTGGAAAGTTGGGTTAACACTAAATGTCCGGATCAATAGAAAGAACAGCGTCAGAAGAGCTTTTGTCTTCTCTTAAGCGTATCGTATCTGAGGAGCCCACGCAGAAAGATAGTGTAAAATTAGTTTTGACACCGTCGCAACGTGTGGGGCTTGACCCAAAACCGCGCGCCCCTAGACCTTTAATATTGTCCCATTCACTAGAAGCGAAAGTCACTCAATTAGAAGAGATTATCGCGCGCACAGATGACGAATGGGAACCAGACGGAGATGATGACAGTGATTACGCAGGCGGCGTGACGTCAACCCTGGACTGGGAACGCGTCGCGGATGCTGCGCATGATGAATTTGATACGGTGCTGCCTAAAATCGCTGATGAAGAGATCCCAAATGTTTCAGATAAAGTGTCTGAAGTGGATCCGCTAAATGATGATGAAATTAACGCGCTAAAAGAGATCGTAGCAAAGATTGTTCGTCAGGAATTAAATGGTCATCTAGGCGAAAAAGTGACGGCTAAAATACGGCGTATGGTCCAACATGAAATCAAAGCTGTGTTAGAAGAATATTCAAAATAGAAAAAGCGCGGATTTTTACCCGCGCCTTTTTATCTGTTCAGCACTCTGCTTATGCAGCTTCGGCTTGCTGTGCTGCGTGACGGCGTTCGCTCTCTTCGCGTGATAGCGCAACAGATGTACGAACACCTTTTTCCACAAATTCCATCAAGCCCGCAACGACGCGCTCATTCGGATCAATACCCGCACAGGACAACACCTCTCTCCCATCACGTGAGCGCGCCCAACGTGCGATCTGATCAGGGCCATTGCCGTACTTTTTATCGTCCGCAATAGCATCGTCCAATGCTGCCAGTACCACTGCTGCAAACAGCTTGCGAGCCCGGTTTCCTTGTTCAGCGTTAAATGCAGTCGCGTCAACGAAATCAACCATTTGGTCGTCCTTTTGTATCTTGTCATTTTGGCGTAGCGATGCTTATGCCCGATAAAAATCGATTCGGGTAGGTTTATTTTGCATAACTGTCATGATGAAAATGCATACCTAATCTACACACAAGCGTGCTTGCCAACTTTTCTTGTACCAGATATAGGGGCCAAAGATGTAAATTCAACATTTAAACTAGGAACTTCGGATGCCAAAAATCAACGGAAACGAAATTCGCCCGAGCAATGTATTAGAGCATGATGGCGGTCTGTGGGCTGCAGTAAAAGTTGATCATGTAAAGCCGGGTAAAGGGGGCGCCTTTGCTCAGGTCGAGCTGCGCAACTTACGCACTGGTTCTAAGTTGAACGAACGCTTCCGCAGTGCTGACAAAGTCGAGCGTGTCCGGCTTGAACAGAAAGACCAGCAGTTCTTGTATGAATCTGATGGAATGTTGGTGTTTATGGATACCGAAACTTATGAACAGATTGAGCTTCCAGCTGAACTGTTGGGCGATCGCCGGCCATTTTTGCAGGACGGCATGACAATCGTTGTTGAATTTTACGAAGAAGAGGCATTGAATGCCACACTTCCGCAGAAAGTAACGTGTAAAATTGTAGAAACAGAACCAGTTGTAAAAGGTCAAACTGCCGCCAACAGCTTTAAACCTGCGATTTTGGACAATGGCGTTAAGGTCATGGTACCGCCCTTTATTGCACAGGACGAAGCCATTGTCGTAAACACCGAAACGATGGAATATTCCGAGCGCGCATAAACGTCGAAACGTGGGCCATTTGGCCCACTTTTTATTTTTCCCAAGTGACGGGTATGTCGTTGACGCCCAAATCAGCATCCGCACGATCAAACCGTAAATAGGCCAAAGCGTGTTTCCCAGAACTGGTATGCGTCCGGCCGATGATTTTTCCATTTGAAATCACATCCGCGTTTTCTGGGATGTCAGCATCTGCAATTAAGCGGACCAAGCCTTTTCTTAGGTCAGTTTTATGTTTCATTCGTGCGGTGACTTCTTGGCCAACATAGCAGCCTTTTTTGAAATCTACGCCATTTAAAGTTTCGAAATCCATTTCTAGAATATAGCTGTCCGCATCAAGTTCACGTCCCATTTCTGGGATTTTATGTTCCACGCGCAATGCATCCCAATCAATATCATTGGTATTATGATCCTCGCTCCCATAATGGCGCCATCCCAAGTTGGCATGCCGTGGGTCGGCTACAGCATTTAGTGGTGCATTGTCTAAACCGCGGGATACTATCAAATCGGTTTGTGAAATATCGACGTCTGCGCGTAGTTTGTACATATTTAGGCGCGGGATAAGCGTCGCAGAGGCATCGGCATCGACATCCAGCAAAATACTTTCCCCTTCTGCGATCAGAAAAAAGTCTGCAATGAATTTACCTTGGGGTGTCAAAAGCGCTGAATAAATCGGACCATCGTCAAGCCGTTTGACATCATTGGTGATCAAGTTTTGCAGAAATTTTCTGGCATCTGTACCTGAAATTCGAAACACCTTGCGTTGCATTTTTCTACCATTCTTATGCTATTTGCTTCATCACATATAAGGAGCAACCATTTGATTGGAAAGAGATGTCGCAAAAACTTAGTGTCGTTATCCCAACTCTGAATGCCCAACAGGTTCTGCCATCAACATTAGAGAGCCTGATGGAGGGTGTATTTGCGGATGTGATTGGTGATTTGGTCATTGTTGATGGGGGGTCAAATGATGCAACCGCCAAAATCGCCAAAGAGGTTGGTGCCAACTTTTTGTTGGAACAACCCTCACGTGGGGGGCAAATTTCAGCAGGTATTTCCATATGCAAATGTGATTGGGTTTTGATCTTGCATGCTGACACGCGTTTAAGCCGGGGGTGGGTGGATATCGTCCCGCGGCTGTCGGATCCTGAACGCGCATATTATTTCCAGTTACAATTTGATGCAGATGGTATGGCTGCGTGGTGGGTGGCTAAATGGGCAAACCTACGGTCCCGTATTTTTGCGTTGCCTTATGGAGATCAGGGGATACTCATCCACAAAAGCCTGCTCAATTCTGTCGGGGGATATCCGACGGAACCCTTGATGGAGGATGTTATTCTTGCCCGTGGGGTAGGGCGACATCTAACTGCCCTACCGATTAAGGTTACGACCAATGCCGACAAATACATTGCGCAAGGGTGGTGGCGCCGTGGGTTTTGGAACCTTGCCGTGTTGATCCAGTTTTTGTTTGGGGCATCACCAGAAGCCTTGTACAAAAAATACTATTCGTGATGTAGGCGTCGGTCCTGTAGGCGCAGAGTTCTGTCCATTTTCGCGGCTAAATTCGGGTTATGTGTTGCGATCAATGCACACAGGCCGGTTTCGCGCGCAATTTGAAGGATCAGATCAAAAACCTGAGCTGAGGTCGCTTCATCCAAGTTTCCTGTAGGCTCGTCTGCCAATAGTGTGCTGGGGTTATTTGCCAACGCTCTGCACAATGCCACACGCTGCTGTTCGCCCCCCGATAATTGCGATGGGCGATGATCTGCGCGTGCATGTAACCCCACCATGTCCAACAGGTCGCCAGCGCGTTTTTTCGCAGCGGTGGAATTTGTACCATTTGCTAATTGCGGCAGGATGATATTTTCCAGTGCACTGAATTCCGGTAAAAGATGATGGAACTGATAGACAAATCCAATATCTTGGCGCCGCGCTGCAGTGCGCCGACGATCATTTGTGCGTTCAATTGCCGTTCCATTCAAGTAAACATCGCCACTATCAGGCGTATCCAGCAATCCTGAAATATGCAAAAGCGTGGATTTTCCTGCACCTGAAGGCGCGACAAGCGCACTGATTTGACCTTTGAGGAGGGTTACGTTCACATCCTCTAGAACGCTGACCGCGTTAGCTGCTCCGGGGTTATATGATTTGTGGATCCCACGTAGTTCAAGCACAACATCATTCATAGCGAAGCGCCTCGACTGGGTTCATACGTGCCGCGCGTCGCGCGGGAAAATAGGTGACCCCAAAACTAAGCCCAAGGGACAGAGTAACCGCGGTAATCACGTCATCCAATTTTAATTCAGCAGGAATTTCATAAATTCCCCTTATTGACGGGTCCCAGACACCGCCGCCCGAAACATAGTTTACAAAGGAAAAAATCGTATCCACATAGATTGCAAACAGACACCCCAAAATGGTTCCCAACAGCGTGCCCAGAACACCAGTGAATGCGCCGCACAAAAAGAAAACGCGCAAAACAGCGCCTTCGCTTAATCCCATCGTG
Organism: uncultured Rhodobacterales bacterium; assembly: GCA_963966925.1. Classification (GTDB taxonomy): domain Bacteria; phylum Pseudomonadota; class Alphaproteobacteria; order Rhodobacterales; family Rhodobacteraceae; genus HIMB11. The sequence continues at coordinate 3,650 of CAXABH010000039.1, read as the reverse complement.
CGTAAAATTCCAATATCGCGCCCTTTATTTTTAACCAACATGATCAATCCTGAAACAATGTTCATGGATGCGATGGTGACAAGGATCGACATGATGATGAACATGACGTTGTCTTCGATCGTCAATGCGCGCAGATAATTTCCAGATGCATCTTTCCAACTCCAAAATTGAATATAGGGTGCAACCCGCGGGGCCATCTGCGCGATCACTTGTTCAACTTGATCTGGTTGCATCACCAGAACTTCAATTTCATCTGCACGATCCGCGCGATTGAAATAGTCCTGCGCAACTGTAAAGGGCATATAGACACGTACTTTGTCCATGTCATGCCGACCAGCAGAAAAAATGAATGCAACCGGGAATGATTTTACGCGTGGACTGGTGCCAAATGCGGTTTTAACGCCATCAGGGCTGATCAATTTGATTTGGTCACCCACGCCAACGCCCAACGCGCGGGCAACGCCAGAACCGATTGCAACGCCTGTTGCGAAATCTTCAACACGTCCAATCACGGTTTCTGGGTCTACGATCCGACGCAGGTCCATTAGGTCGTTTTGTGAAATTCCAAAAACTTCGACCCCAGCGTTTGTGCTATTTGCGTTGGCCATAACCTGACCTTTGATCAAAGGGGCCGCGCGCCGAACGCCCTTCACAGTTCGTAGAATACTTGTCAGTTCGGTGTAGTTCTTAATACTTCGGTCAACTTGGTTCTGGCCCGTCGTTTGGGGTAAACGATATACCGTGACATGTGCGTTTGCTCCTAAAACCGTATCCACGATTTCTGTGCGAAATCCCGAGCGCACAGCCAATGTTGCAATCAACGCAAACACAGCCAGCGTAATACCAACTAGGCTTATCCATGTCATCGTGCTTACGCCGCCTTCGGTGCGTTTGGAACGCAGGTAGCGCCATGCGATCATGAACTCGTATCTTGAAAATGGACGGGGTGCACCCTTCACATTCTGCTCCTTTTATCTTTGGTTCAACTTGCGCAGATCGCTTCAGATGGTCAAGTCGCCTTGGCAGATTTTCTCTGATGTCCTATAGATTGCCAAGAACACAGTCAGAGGTCAAAAAATGAGCAATCCAAGATATGCAAAATTGGTCCAAGGGTTACCCGCAACTGTTCCATTTGTTGGCCCCGAAACCCAAGAGCGTGATCGTGGATCCGCGTTCAATGCCCGTCTGGGTGCGAATGAAAATATTTTTGGCCCCTCGCCAAAGGCGATCGCAGCGCTGAACGACGCGGCGTCTGACATTTGGATGTATGGTGACCCCACCAGTTTTGATTTGCGCCAGGCATTAAGTGCGCATTTGGGGTGTTCAATGGGCAATGTTGTCGTCGGTGAAGGGATCGATGGGTTGCTGGGCTATTTGGTGCGTCTTCTTGTTGAGGCAGGCGATCATGTGGTCACGTCTGATGGGGCCTATCCAACCTTTAACTATCACGTGGCGGGGTATGGCGGCGTATTGCACAAAGTTCCCTATAGAAATGACAAAGAGGATTTGCCAGCACTGCTTGCCAAAGCGGCAGAGGTAGATGCAAAATTGGTCTATTTCGCGAACCCAGATAATCCGATGGGCAGTTGGACAACAGCTGCTGAAATTGAAGCCGCGCTCAATGAAATCCCGGCTGGGACAATATTGTTGTTGGATGAGGCTTATGTCGAATTTGCCCCAGCAGATGCAGTACCATCGATCGATATTGCAGACCCACGCGTCATTCGAATGCGCACATTTTCCAAAGCCTACGGCATGGCAGGGGCACGTGTTGGTTATGCTTTTGGCGAAAAGGATCTAATCACCAGTTTTGAAAAAATCCGAAATCACTTTGGAATGAACCGCGCTGCACAAATCGCCGCTATTGCCGCATTAGACGATGTTGATTGGCTGCACAAAACGATCGCGGACGTAGAAATCGCACGTCAGAAAATATCCCACATCGCGGCCGACAATGGTTTGATTGCGCTGCCCTCGGCCACAAATTTTGTCACGATTGATTGTGGTCGTGACGGGGATTATGCGCGGCGCGTTTTGGCACATTTGGTTGAACAAGGTGTGTTTGTGCGCATGCCCTTCGTCACGCCCCAAGATCGCTGCATTCGCATTAGCGCGGGACGCGAGCAAGATTTAGAGTTCGTCGCAGCCGCACTACCAAAGGCACTGGCTACAGCTTAGGCACCAGCAATGATAGTTGCGGCTGCGTCAATGGCACCTGAACCATGTGGAATGTCATTTGCGATCAAACCAGCTTGCACGGTTGACAGCATACCCAATATCATCTGCGCGTTGACATGCCCCATGTGACCAAAACGGAAAAATCCGTCGCCTTTCGGGTCTGCAGTTGTGGACATTCCAAGTCCGATCCCAAGTGTTAAGCCCGCATTATGTTGTGTCCATGTGCGTAAGTTTTTCGCATGTGGCATGCCCAGGTGTAGGGCCGTGACCGCAGTGCTGCGCAGGGCTCTGTCCTGAATGTTCATGCGCATTGGTCCACCATTGCCCCAGCAATCAATTGCGGCCCAAATGGCATTGGCCAATTTTTCGTGGCGGGCCCAGATGTTTTCGATACCCTCGGCCCTGATCATGTCCAATGCAACACGCAAACCATATAAATGATGCGTGGGTGCCGTTCCGCAGAAATAATGTGCCAAAATTTCTGGATTGACGCGTTGATCCCAATCCCAATACGAACTGACATACGGCAGTTGTTTTTGGCGTTCGCTGGCGGTGTCGTTGAAATACACAAATGCCATACCCGCAGGGACCATCAGCCCTTTTTGACAGGCGGCCACCATGACATCGACACCCCAAGCATCCATTTTGAATTCATCACACCCCAATGACGCCACACAGTCCACGCCTAATAAGGCATCAGATCCCAAGTCGTCTAATAATTTCCGAACAGGTGCGATTTCATTTTTCACCGAGGTTGAGGTGTCGACATGCGTCACCAAAACGGCCTTATAATAATCGCCAGGATGTGCCCGCAATGCCGTTTCCAACGCGTCTAAATCAATTGGGGATTGTGTGACACATTCGACGATATCCGCGTGAATACCCATAGCGCGTGCCATTTTGGCCCAGCCGTGCGCAAACCATCCAGTCGCAACCACCAATACACGATCGCCATGACATGCCATGTTCGCAAGCGCTGCTTCCCATGCGCCATGTCCGTTTGCAATATGCAATGCAACATGCCCGTTTGTCTGTGCCACATAGCGTAAATCTGGAACAAGCGTATGTGTTAGATCAACAAGTTCACCTTCGTATATATTGGGCGAAGCGCGATGCATCGCGCGCAAAACGGCCTCTGGAATGACAGAAGGTCCTGGGATAGCGAGGTATGTTTGACCGTTTGCAAGGTTCATGGGAATTCCTTTTGTTATATTACCAATCAATAGTCGGGATTTATGCAAGGTCAACATGGCTTGCGTTTGAAGTTATGAAACCTTACCTAGGTTGCAGACCGCGTATAGGGATCCATATGTTTAAAAAAATAGCTAATCGCTACTTTGCATTAGAACGCCACCTGCGTGTTTCATTTGGGAATGATATTGAAACGCGTGATGGACGGTTCTGGGCCCATGTTCATTTTCATTTAATGGATCATGCATTTTTTCGGGTATTATGGACAAACATGCGTGAAA
>CAXABH010000038.1:0-10248 GCA_963966925.1 uncultured Rhodobacterales bacterium | reverse complement strand
TTTTGCCATGCCTCAAATTCCATTTTTTAAATAACGTATCGCGTTGCATGCCGCGAACCAAGGGTCGAGATCGTAAAAAATTCTCTTATGACTGCATTTCAAAGCTAGATCAAAATAAACCGCCTCAATCGGTTTTCGGCAAAATCGCAGAAAATCAAGGATCGCATATGACCCGATGATTGCGAAACCACACAAACCAAAAGAAACGGCCGCATGATGCGGCCGTTATTGGTTTTATTCTGCAGGAACCGCATCCTGTTCAAGGGTCAGAGGATGCGGAATTTTATCCAACATCTCTTTCGGACAAACTTGAACAAAGTTCGCTTTTTCCAGATCCCAGTTGCGCAGGATTTCTGTACCCTTTGCCGAATTGGTTTCTGCAACATGACGTTGGATCAGACCCAGTAACTGGTCCTCCCAATGCTGCACAGAAACTGGACCTGTGACCAATGATTCCATGTTCAGCATGTCGTGGACTTGCCCTTCTGGATCATAAAGGTATGCCATACCACCTGTCATCCCCGCACCAAAGTTTGCACCAATCGTGCCCAGTATAACGGCAATGCCACCTGTCATATATTCACATCCGTTTGAACCGCAGCCTTCGACAACAACTTTCGCACCCGAATTACGAACACCAAAGCGTTCGCCCGCGCGTCCGGCAGCAAACAAATATCCGTCCGTCGCACCATACAACACGGTGTTTCCGATGATTGTGTTTTCCGCAGCCACCAGTGGGCTAACCATAGGTGGACGTACCGAAATGATTCCACCCGACAGACCTTTGCCAACGTAGTCGTTTGCATCACCCGACACTTCGATCTTTAGGCCAGGTGCTGCAAAGGCCCCAAGAGCCTGCCCCGCCGAACCTGTCAATTTCACGGTTAGGTGATCTGGTTGCAGGCTATTGCGCATCCCAAAGTTGCGCACAATATGGCTTGAGGTACGTGTGCCAACGGTACGATGCGTGTTTTGCACGGCATAGGACAGCTGCATCTTTTCACCGTCGTTTAGGAAACGCGCGGCATCACGGACAATTTCGGCATCCAATGTATCCGGAACCGCGTTGCGTGGGCGATCACGGTCATAATTGATGCTGTCTGATCCATCCACTTTGATCAACAACGGGTTCAGATCCAAATCGTCCAAGTGATCAGAACCACGGCTGACCTGACCCAACAGATCGGCGCGACCAATCACATCATCTAGTGAACGCGCCCCGATTGACGCCAAGATTTCACGAACCTCTTGCGCATAGAAGGTGATCAAATTGACAACTTTATCAGCATTGCCCGTGAATTTTTCACGTAGGGCTTCGTCTTGTGTACACACACCCACGGGACATGTGTTCGATTGACACTGACGCACCATAATACAGCCCATCGCAATCAATGCTGCGGTCCCGATGCCATATTCCTCAGCACCCATCATCGCAGCCATGACAATATCACGACCCGTACGCAGACCACCATCGGTGCGTAATGTGACGCGATCACGTAGGTTGTTCATTGCCAACACTTGGTGTGCTTCTGTCAGGCCCATTTCCCATGGCAAACCAGCAAATTTGATTGAGGTTGCAGGCGATGCACCCGTGCCACCATTGTGACCAGATATTAGAATAACGTCTGCTTCGGCCTTGGCGACACCTGCGGCGATGGTACCAACACCAGAGGCTGCAACCAGTTTCACAGTTACCTTACACCGTGGATTGATCTGCTTTAGATCATAAATCAACTGGGCCAAATCCTCGATCGAATAAATATCGTGGTGTGGCGGTGGTGAAATCAGTGTTACGCCCTTGGTCGAGTGACGCAAACGCGCGATCAAATCAGTCACCTTCATCCCAGGCAGCTGACCACCTTCACCAGGTTTTGCACCCTGTGCGACCTTGATCTCAAGCTCTTCACACTGGTTCAAATATTCGGCAGTTACACCAAAACGACCAGAGGCAACTTGTTTGATTTTGGCGGACGGATTGTCCCCATTGGGTTCTGGGTGGAAGTGCGCTGGATCTTCTCCGCCCTCACCACTGTCTGATTTCGCACCAATGCGATTCATCGCAACGTTTAGTGTTTTGTGCGCCTCTGGCGACAAGGCACCCAGTGACATGCCCGGTGTAACGAAACGTTTGCGAATGGAAGTGATGCTTTCCACTTCTTCCAATGGTACGGCTGCACCGATGGGTTTGATGGCCAATAGATCACGCAAGTGAATAGGCGGATTAGCCTGCATACGCTGACTATATTGTTTCCACAGGTCATAGCTTGCGCGGTTACACGCCGCCTGCATCATGTGCATTGTCTGCGCTTCCCACGCGTGGGTTTCACCAGTTTTACGGGATTTATAGAAACCACCGATTGGCAAAATTCCATCTGCCAGCCAACCAGCATTGTGAATTTCAACAGATTTCTTTTGGATGCCTGACACACCAATCCCAGAAATGCGGCTGATTAACCCTGGGAAATATTCCGCACACATCGCACGCGACAGGCCAACCGCCTCAAAGTTAAGACCACCACGATATGACGAGATGACCGAGATTCCCATTTTCGCCATGATTTTCAACAAACCTTGGTCAATGGCTTCACGATAGCGGCTCATCGCTTCGGTCAGCGGGCCGTTCAGCAATCCACGATCAATACGATCTGACAATGTATCTTCTGCCAGATATGCGTTCACAACGGTCGCACCACAGCCAATCAAAACAGCAAAGTAGTGCGGATCAATACATTCCGCAGAACGTACGTTCAATGAACAGAACGTCCGCAATCCCCGACGGGTTAGATGCGAATGCACAGCAGAAGTTGCCAAAATCATGGGCATTGCGGTATTACCTTTGCCCGATGCAATATCTGTAAGGACCAAATGCCCCGCACCTGAGCGCACCGCATCTTCGGCCTCGCTACGGATACGCTCTAGTGCGTCACGCAGCGCATTTTCACCAACACTTGGGTCAAAAGTACAGTCGATTGACACCATGTCAGAATTGAAATTTTCCACCAAAACGTCCCACTGGGCGTTTCCAACAAATGGGCTATCCAAAACCAAAATTTCAGTTTGTGCGCTGCTTTCATCCAACACATTTTTCAGATTTCCAAACCGTGTTTTCAACGACATCACACGATATTCGCGTAAACTGTCAATTGGTGGGTTCGTCACCTGAGAGAAGTTTTGACGGAAATAATGGCTAAGCGGACGATACTTGTTTGACAGAACCGCAGATGGGGTATCATCCCCCATCGATGCCAATGTTTCTTTTCCATCCTCTGCCATTGGGGCAAGGATTTGTTCAATCTCTTCAATGCTGTAGCCAGCCGCAATCTGACGTTTACGTAATTCTTCACCGCTGAATAATTGCTTTTCAGTGACTTGTGCCAGCGCGTCATTTAGATCTTTGATCTTGCCGACCCATTCGCCAAATGGCTGTGCAGCGGCCAATTTGTCTTTGATCTCGGTGTCATGGAACAATTTGCCTTCTGCCATATCCACGGCCAACAACTGACCAGGGCCAAGCGCGCCTTTTTCACGCACAATCGCCTCGTCTGTTGGCACCATGCCCACTTCGGAACCTGCAATCAACAAACCATCACCTGTGATGACATAACGCAACGGACGCAAACCATTGCGATCCAAACCCGCACAAACCCAGCGTCCATCTGTCATGGCAAGCGCCGCAGGTCCATCCCATGGTTCCATCACAGAGTTGCAATAGGAATACATATCACGCCATGCCTGCGGCAGATCCTTGGCCTGTTTTGACCAACTTTCTGGAACCAACATGGTTTTTGCCATCGGCGCATTGCGACCGGCACGGACCAATACCTCAAACACGGCATCCAACGCAGCCGAGTCAGATGACCCACCAGGAATGATTGGTTTGATATCTTCGGCCATATCACCAAACGCAGAGGACGCCATGCGAATTTCATGGCTCTTCATCCAATTAACGTTGCCCTTTAGCGTGTTGATTTCACCGTTATGCGCCAACATGCGGAACGGTTGTGCCAACCACCATTGTGGGAATGTGTTTGTTGAATAGCGCTGGTGATACAATGCAAACGCGGATTCAAAGCGTTCGTCCATCAGATCGGGATAGAACACAGCAACCTGTTCTGCCAGCATCATGCCCTTGTAAATGATGGAACGACACGACAGCGACGCGAGGTATAGACCATTAATGCCTGCTGCGGCGGCGGCTTTTTCAATACGACGGCGGATGACATAGAGTTCGCGTTCGAATGTCTCTTCATCAACACCTTTGCTGTTGGAAATTAGGATTTGTTCAATTTCTGGACGGGTCACGTTGGCTTTGTCACCCAGACAATCAACATCCACGGGCACGTGACGCCAGCCATAGATGAAATACCCCATGCGCAGAATTTCACTTTCTACGATAGTACGACATGTTTCTTGGGCACCGAAATCTGTACGGGGCAAAAATACCTGACCAACAGCGATCAATTCATCTTTGCGCGGTTCGTGACCTGTGCGACGCACCTGATCATAGAAAAACGGGACAGGGATTTGAACGTGAATACCCGCGCCGTCACCTGTTGCACCGTCTGCATCCACAGCACCACGGTGCCAAACTGCCTTAAGTGCTTTGATCCCATTTTCGACTACTTTACGGCTTGGCTTGCCATCAATCGAGACAACCAAACCCACCCCGCATGAGGCGTGTTCATACTCTTCACGGTAAAGTCCGTTTTCCGACATCCATTGGCGCTTGGCTTCTTCTGCGGCGACCCAGTTTTCATCAAATTTTGTCATTTCAGTCTCCCAAGGCGCATAGCACCCTATTAGGTAATTTTTAACGTTTGCACCGACGTCATACCGACGCGATACCGACGTGAAACATATGGTTATTCAGCTGCGATTGTTTGTTTGGATTCCAGATCCGCGATGATGGCATCTGCGGCCTCGCGCCCATCGCGGATTGCCCACACAACAAGGGATGCACCACGTACAATATCGCCCACCGCATAGACACCCTCAAGATCTGTGCGACCCGTGCCATATTCCGCCTTGATCGTTCCCCAGCGGCTGACTGGCAATTCGGGTTGATCCCAAAGTGTCGGTAAATCTTCTGGCATGAAACCTAGGGCTTTTACCACAATATCGGCTTCGATCAAAAATTCGCTACCCTGCATAACCTCGGGTGTGCGACGACCCGAAGCATCAGGCGCACCAAGGCGCATGCGCTGTGCAACAACACCCGTTACCTTGCCCGTTTGCTGACCTGGGTTTGCAAAATCGGTAACATTATTATCTGATACAAAACCCAACGGCGCAGATAGCCATTCGAACACTGCGCCCTCTTCTTCAGCGTTTTGCACTTCACGCTGTGATCCAGGCATGTTGTCACGGTCACGGCGATACATCACTGTTACCTTTTCAGCCCCTTGACGAAGCGCTGTGCGCGCGCAATCCATCGCTGTATCTCCACCACCAATAACAACCACGCGTTTGCCTGCTGCATTCAGAGTGCCGTTATTATGTTCTGGGACATCATCGCCGAAATTCGACTTATTCGATGCGGTCAAGTATCCCAATGCCTGAACGTTACCTGTCAGATCGTTACCATAGGTGCTGTCGTCCAACTCGCGCAGTTTATATACCCCTGTCGCGATCAGGATCGCATCATGTTTTTCACGCAATTCTTCGAATGAAATGTCCACACCAATATTTGTGTTCAACTGCATATCTATGCCGCCTTCTGCAAACTGATTTGTGCGGCGCTCAATCACATATTTTTCCAATTTAAAGGCCGGAATTCCGTAGGTTAACAACCCACCCATGCGATCATATCGGTCATAAACGGTCACTTGATATCCAGCGCGGCGCAAACGATCTGCGGCGGCCATGCCACCTGGACCTGCCCCGATGATACCGATGCTTTGCGTCAATTCAGCAGCGGGTGATATGGATTTTACCCATCCATTTTCCCAGGCCGCCTCAGTGATATATTTTTCAACTGCACCAATTGTTACGGTTTCATGGCCCGATTGCTCGATTACACAGTTACCTTCACACAAACGGTCTTGTGGGCAGATGCGTCCACACACCTCGGGAAAGGTGTTTGTCATCTGCGATGTTTCATAGGCCTCTTGCAGACGCCCCTCGGCAGTCATACGCAACCAATCTGGGATATTGTTATGCAACGGACAATGCGACTGGCAATACGGTACACCACATTGGCTGCAACGGCTTGATTGTTCTTTGGCCTTTTCCGCCGCGAACTCAGCGTAAATTTCGTTAAAATCTTTGTTGCGCGTCTCTGCTGCACGCTTTTGCGGCATTTCGCGCTCGATTTTTACAAATTTCAACATTGGCTGTTTTGCCATAATTGCCTCCTAACTGAGTTTCCAGCGCCGTTTACACCATCTGCAAGAGTAATAAAAGTCATTAATGCTGACCTATTATTGTAAAATTCATTCTAAATGCGTATTCATAGGCATGTATACATCTTATATTATGTCCGTTTCGGACCTAATATAAGAAATGCAAAATCCGGCATTCTAGCGTATATCCAATAAAAAACGCAGTAACGGACAAATTATGACCCTATTTAATCTAATAATTATTTCAATAATTCAGGGCATTACGGAATTTTTGCCAATTTCATCAAGCGCGCATTTAATCCTGCTTCCGCAAGCAGTTGGTTTTCAGGACCAAGGTCAAATCATTGACGTTGCAGTACACTTGGGGACGTTGATCGCCGTCGTTCTCTATTTCTGGGAAGATGTTAAAAATGCATTATTTGGATTTTTGGGACTGTTCAAAGGCAAGTTACATACCCGAAATGCACATTTGGCATTGGCACTGATCATCGCAACGATTCCCGCAGTCATATTTGGCGCGATCCTAAAACTCAGCGGGGCATCTGACGCGATGCGTGACAGTATTGCAATCATCGGATGGACCATGCTGTTGTTTGGTATTCTGCTTTGGTGGGCGGATACCAAAATGCCAATGCAGCGGCAGGCTGAAACATGGACGTTCAAACATGCGCTTATCCTTGGATTTTGGCAGGCCCTTGCACTGATTCCTGGAACCTCACGATCTGGTATCACAATCACAGGTGCCCGCATGTTGGGTTATAAACGCATCGATGCCGCGCGACTATCCATGTTGATGTCAATTCCAACAATCCTTGCGGCAGGAGGAATGGAAACTTTAGACATCATTGGTCAAAAATCATCTGTGCCTATGGGTGACATTTTACTGGCAGTTGCATTTTCTGCGATCGCTGCATTTGTGGCATTGTCGTTCATGATGCGCTGGTTAAAGAGCATCAGCTTTACCCCTTATGTCATTTATCGCGTGGTTCTCGGCATTGGTTTACTGGGGTTGGCGTATTTATAACGTTTGTGTTATTGCGATTTCCACGCAAAAGTGTGGTTGCGGCAAAGGAAAGAGCAGATGGCAAAAACAGTTTTGGTTCTAAACGGTCCTAACATCAATATGCTGGGCAAACGTCAGCCCGAAGTATACGGGCACGAAACACTTGCCGATATTGAAACAAACTGCGTGAACATTGGTGCCAGTTTGGGTTTATCAGTGACCTGTAAACAGTCAAATTATGAAGGCGAACTGATCACCTGGATCCAAGAGGCGCGCGAAGAATTCGACGCCATAGTTATAAACCCAGCAGCCTACAGCCATACATCGATCGGCATTTTGGATGCGCTACATGCATTCGAAGGTGCGGTGATCGAAGTGCATATTTCAAACATCCACAAACGCGAAGAATTCCGTCATCATTCATATGTTTCATTACGCGCAGATGGGATTGTGGTCGGCTGCGGAACGCATGGTTACGACTTGGGCCTACGACAAGCCGCACATTTACTATCTAAGTAAATCAGGCACGGCGCAAACGCAGCGCATTACTGAGCACGCAAATTGATGAAACCGCCATGGCGGCACCCGCAAGCATAGGGTTTAGCATGCCAAATCCGAACGGCACCAATACTCCTGCTGCAATTGGGATCAACACAACATTATAGCCAAAGGCCCAAATCAGGTTTTGTTTGATGTTCGCCATTGTGGCCTGTGCCAATTTTTGTGCAACCAAAACACCCGCGGGATCCCCACCAACCAGCACCACATCACTGCTTTCAATGGCAATGTCGCTGCCTGTTCCAATCGCGATCCCGACATCTGCCTGCGCCATGGCGGGGGCGTCATTGACGCCATCACCCAAAAACGCAGTGATCCCATGTGATTGCTGCAGGGATTTGACAAGATTGGCTTTATCCTCGGGCAATGTTTGAGCGTGAAATTTGGAAATCCCCAACTGATCCGCAACGGCCTTGGCCGACGCGTACTGATCACCTGTTATCATCACAGGTTCGATGTTTCGATCTTTCAGCGCCTGTATCAACGCAGGCGCTGCCGGATGAATTTCATCATGCACTGCATAAATACCAATAACATCGCACCCCTTTGCGACATAGATCAACGAGGCCATGTTTGGATCAACCACATCTGGAATTGAAATACCCGCCTCGGTCATCATTGAGGATGATCCAATGCGCCAGATAACGTCCTTTATCCTGCCCTTGACGCCACGCCCACGTTGCACGCTGAAATCGTGCACGTCCTGCAAAATTGCGCCATTGTTTCGCGCCATTGCATCCATCGCCTTGGCAATCGGATGGGTACTGCGGGATTGAAGCGAGGCCAGCTCAGAGGCATGTTCGACACTCTGATATACAATTTCAACACTGGGGCGACCCATCGTAAGTGTACCCGTTTTATCCAGCGCAATCGCTTTGACATCAGCCAGCAGTTGCAAACCGTCACCACGTCGAAACAAAACACCCATATCTGCAGCACGCCCCGATCCAACCAAAATCGAGGTGGGCGTCGCAAGGCCTAATGCACAAGGACAGGCAATAATCAAAACACTGACCGCAGCTATGATCGCCGAATTCACCCCCACGTCCGGCGCCAGAACCCGCCAACCCAAAAACGTTAGTCCCGCAATCAGCAAAATCGTGGGCACAAAGATACGGATCACCATATCCAGATATTTCTGAACAGGAAGTTTGGTGGCTTGGGCATTTTGGACCAAACGTACAATACCCGCCAACAGCGCATTAGCACCGACCCCAGTGGTTTTAATATCCAATGTGCCATCCTGATTGACAGTACCCGCAATCACGCGCGCGCCTACTGATTTCACAACAGGCATGGGTTCACCCGTGATCATAGCCTGATCAACATAACTTTCGCCGAATACGACATCACCATCAACTGGGATTTTTTCGCCCGCCTTAACGCGCGCAATCGCCCCTTTTTGCACCTGATCAATAGGGACTTCGGAAAAAGTATCCCCCATCTTAATCCACGCCGTCTGGGGTTGAAGTCCGATCAATCGCTCAATTGCGGCACCTGCCTGCCCCTTGGCACGAGTTTCCATAAAACGCCCGAATAAAATCAGGGTTATGATGACGCCCGCTGCCTCGAAATACAGAAAATGTTGATCACTTGGTAATAGATCAGGGGCAAACACAACACAGGTCGAATACCCCCATGCCGCCAATGTTCCCAGCGCCACCAGTGAATTCATTTCTGGCGCACCTTTTAGCAGCGCCCGCAGCCCAATTGTATAAAACGCACGTCCAGGCCAAATCATCACAGCCGAAATCAGAAAAAATGACATCAATGCCCAACGATCCATTCCGATGGATTGGTGAACAAACGCATGGATTGAAGGGTATATATGACCACCCATTTCAATGACAAAAACAGGAAACGTTAGCAATCCAGCCAAAATGGCACGACGAAAATCCATATTTTGGATTGGCTTAATATCTGTGTTCTGCTCTACCTGCCCGACGAGCCCTGAATCATTAATGATTTCCAGAAAGTCATCTGAAGTTGCCGTTCCAGAAATAAACTCGATCCAGATGCTTTGCGCCACACGGTTCAAACTGGCGGAGGTCACCGATGAATGGCGCTTGATCTCATGTTCTAATGCATCGGCCTGTGCGCCTGCTTGGATATTGGCAATCTGTATGATGACTTTGTCAATCTTTGCAGGATACCCTGCACCCTGCAGCGCGCGTTGAAAATCTTTGGGTGCCAGTGTTGTGTCCACCCGCGCTGAATGTGTCGCCAGGTTTACAACGGCCTGTGTATCAACCAATGCATTTAGCGCGCGTTCTGCACGTCCAGCACAGCCAGCACAGGTCATATTTTGGATCGATATGTTAAACGAAGTCATAGAATATCCTTGGA
>CAXABH010000037.1:0-10248 GCA_963966925.1 uncultured Rhodobacterales bacterium | reverse complement strand
GATCCACGTTTTGAGCTTAGCGTTGATTATGCCCGTGTGATGTTTCCTTATATCTTATTCATCAGCCTCGCGGCATTGGTTTCCGGGGCGCTGAACAGCATTGGTAAATTTGCAGTGGCCGCAGCCGCACCTGTTTTATTAAATATCATCATCATTGCCGCGCTTGGCGCATCTTGGGTCATTGGTGGATCTGCGATCACGTTTTTAATTTGGTCTGTCCCCGTCGCAGGCATTATGCAATTGGGGCTTGTGTGGCATCACGCCAGGCACAATGGGTTGAACCTGACATTGGCACGACCCCGATTTTCACCTGAAATGAAACACCTGCTGATCGTGGCAACACCTGCGGCATTGGCAAATGGCGTTGTGCAAATCAACCTGCTGGTGGGACAATTGGTATCCAGCCAACAAGTAGGAGCCATTAGTTGGCTTTATGGCGCAGATCGTCTGTATCAGCTTCCGCTGGGGGTTGTGGGGATCGCAGTGGGCATTGTTCTGTTGCCGGAATTATCACGACACCTGAAATCTGGGGATGAGGATGCCGCAAAAGACGCGCTATCTAACGGTGCATTTTTTACAGCTGCACTTAGTTTTCCGGCAACAATTGCCCTATTCGTGATACCACTTCCGCTGGCTGCTGCACTTTATGGATACGGACAAAATACCGCTGAAGATGTTCAGGCGATCGCGCTTGCTACTGCGATTTATGCTCTGGGGCTTCCTGCGTTTATGTTGCAAAAATTGCAACAACCGTTGTTTTTTGCGCGTGAGGACACACAGACACCGTTTCGCTGGGCTGTCGTTTCAATGGTGATAAACGCCATTGTGGCAATTGGGCTTTGGCCTTGGCTTGGGTGGCTATCCCCCGCGATCGCAACCGTAATCTCATCTTGGGCAATGGTTGGATTGCTGCAAATGTCAGCGCGCAAATTTGGGGATGTAGCACGCATAAAAACGGACACGTCATCAAAAATTGTGCGCGTGGCAATTGCGTCCATTGCAATGGGCATCATTTTGGCCGCGGCCCAATACGGACTGGGGGATTATTTCGTGAATGGGGCCATGCAATTTGTTTGGGCTCTCATCCTTGTGTCACTGGGGGCTGTCGCCTACATCATACTTGCGCGAGTATGCGGCGCCTTTCGCTTAGGTGAACTGCGCAGTGCAATGCGGCGATAATGCGCATTCAATCGCGTCTGATCACTTTTAAAATTCGCTGAAATCCGCCTGGTGCCACGAAAAAGCAGACGAAAAATCCGATAATTGCACCTGATAACTCGGCGACCCAAACCCACGTGTTTCCAAAGCTGATGGCAAAAACAATTTGGATACCGATCAAAAACCCAATGAGTGAAAACGCCTGAAGCGAAGGTTGCCCTGCCGCACGAAAAGCGACCCAACGCAAAAATGCATGCGCGCCCAACAAACCGTAAACACCTGTAAACATACCGTACAGAACAGGACCATTTGGCACCAACAGCGCATAAATCATAGCCCCACCCACTGCAGAACCAATGAACACGATCAGCGTGGCAACATTGCTGAACACGCTGCCCACAAATTTCCCCATAGCGAGCAATAATGCGCAACTGATGGCGGTACCAACCGAACTGCCATGAATAAAACTGAATGAAATATAACGTTTTAATTCAAACCAACTGAAAACGCCCGTTTCGATTTGCGTATGCAAGGCCGCAGGAAAAAGGCCAAACTGGTTTATAAATCCATAGCGCATGCCCAAACCATAACGGTTTCCCAACATGCCTTGTTCACCCAAAACGATAAATCCTTCGATCCCCACAACCAATAGGAACAGGGCCATAATGACCGATGGCATTTCATTTAAAATTGGTTGGTTTTGCTGTTCTGACATACTGAGCCCTTGCTTTTGGTTGACGCTCTTACCCGCAATGGGTAAGCGGTTTTCAACATAAGTTCCAGACGGAGAATAAAAAATGACGGATGCGGTCCAAACGCCATCCAATGGTGATTTCAAAAAGCGTGTTTTTTCCGGTGTTCAACCCACCGGTGCGTTGACGCTTGGGAATTATCTGGGTGCCTTGAAACGTTTTGTTGATATGCAAAACGAAGAGTACGAAACGATTTATTGTATTGTTGATTTACACGCGATCACCGTCTGGCAAGACCCCAAATCCCTGCGCGATCAGGTACGCGAAATTGCAGCATCTTATTTGGCATCTGGATTGGATCCAGCCAAATCCATCATTTTCAACCAGGCCGCAGTAGAAGAACATGCGCAATTGGCGTGGGTGTTTAACTGTGTGGCCCGCATGGGATGGATGCAACGTATGACACAATTCAAGGATAAGGCAGGCAAAAATGCACAAAATGCCTCGGTTGGTTTGTTTACTTATCCTGCTCTGATGGCGGCTGACATATTACTATACCACGCAACGCACGTACCTGTGGGCGATGATCAAAAACAGCATTTGGAATTAACAAGGGATATTGCAACCAAATTTAATCATGACTTTGGTCAGGACTTTTTCCCAATTACCGAACCTGTAATTGGTGGACCTGCTGCCCGTGTCATGAGCCTGCGTGATGGCAGCAAGAAGATGTCAAAATCTGACCCAAGCGATCTTAGCCGGATCAACATGGCAGATGATGCCGACACCATTGCGCAAAAAATTCGCAAGGCAAAAACAGACCCCGAGGCCCTACCATCAGAAGAGGCCGGTTTAGAAGGGCGCGCAGAGGCGCGTAACCTAGTTGCAATATACGCGGCCCTTGCGGATGAAAGCGTGGAAAAGGTACTGACAGAGGTGGGTGGAAAACAGTTTTCTGAATTCAAACCCATGTTGGTCGAGCGTGCAGTCGAAAAACTGTCACCAATTTCCGCAGAAATGCGCCGATTGCTGGATGATAAAACCGAAATTGATCAAGTGTTAGAGGACGGCGCAGATCGCGCACGTGCCATCGCCGCACCAATTTTGAAACGCACGTATGAAATTGTTGGGCTAAAATAAGCCTGGTCATACAAACACCGGTCGGGGCGTTTTGCAGAATGCCTTGACCCAAACACAGAGTTGAACCACACTCTGCCTGATCGGAATTTTCCGATTGCCAACATCAGGAGCGGATCTTGCGGAAATTTATGGTCGTCCTTGACGATAGCAAAGAATGTCTGAATGCTATGCGCTTTGCCGCAATGCGTGCGGCTAACTCAGGTGGTGGTGTCACGATTTTATCAGTGATCAGTCCAGATGAATTCAACCATTGGATCGGCGTCAGTGATATCATGCGAGTAGAGGCACGCGAACGTATCGAAGTGCATTTCGAAGTATTCGCAAAATGGATGCGTGACCGCAAAGACATAGAACCCGAACTGGTGATCCGCGAAGGCGAAGTGGTTACTGAAATACTGGCGCAAATACAATCTGATCCTGAAATTGGAGTTTTGGTTTTGGGTGCTGGTTTGGACAAAAAGGGCCCGGGTCCCCTGGTCACCCAAATGTCCAAAAATGCAGGGACGCTGCCGATTCCCGTAACAATCGTGCCCGGTTCACTTACAAAAGAACAGCTAGAGCTGATCACGTAGTCCCTACAAAACTGATCGATCCTGCGCGTTGTAATCTTGACTTATCTGGTCGGGAAAGTCATATTTATAATAATTCTAAATTGGAGAGCATCATGTTCATTCAGACCGAAACAACCCCGAACCCTGCCACACTTAAGTTCCTACCTGGACTAAGCGTTATGGAAGAAGGAACGGCAGATTATCAAACCGCAGATGATGCGGGAAACTCTCCTCTTGCACAGCGCTTGTTTGCAGTTGCAGGTGTGCGCGGTGTATTTTTAGGGAGTGATTTTGTAACGATTACCAAGGATGAGGCCACCGATTGGGATCATGCCAAACCCGCCCTACTGGGCGCTATCATGGAGCATTTTCAGTCTGGGCAACCCGTGATCCAAGGGGATCAAGTGGCAGACCATGGCACGCAGCACAGCGAAGAAGATGCTGGGATCGTATCGCAAATCAAAGAACTGCTTGATTCACGCGTACGCCCTGCGGTTGCCCAAGACGGCGGCGACATCACATTCCATGGATTTGAACGCGGTATTGTCTACCTTCAGATGAAGGGGGCATGTGCAGGTTGCCCATCCTCTACGATGACACTGAAAATGGGCATTGAAAATCTGCTGCGCCACTACATCCCAGAGGTGACCGAGGTCCGTCCAGTTGGCCTCTGACACAGTTGTACTTGCCTTTGACACGTCTGGTCCGTTTTGCGCCGCGGCTGTTCTAATAAATGGTGAATTTACGGCCTGCCGCGCCGATGAAATGGCGCGCGGCCAAGCCGAAGCAATCATGGATATGATCGGGGATGTACTGAAAACCTCTGGTGTGACTTTGCAGGATGTGACACGCATCGGGGTGGGTACGGGGCCCGGAAATTTCACAGGGATCCGGATTTCTGTGTCTGCAGCACGTGGTTTTGCCCTGTCTCTTGGAATTCCTGCGATTGGCGTGAATGGGTTTGACGCAACACTTCATGGGCAGAGTGAACATGCTGTCGCATGCCTACCAGCAATTCGCGATCAGATATATTTTGCAAGCCGCGACCTGGGGCCCGAAATGGGGGAGCGCGAACAAGCAGCCCAACTTGGCCGTCCCTTAATCAACCGTCCTGCCCCCGTGCAACTGGTCCAAAATATTGCGCGAATTGCCCAAAATGCCGATCAGTTCGAACGACCTGTTCCAATGTATGTAAAGCCAGCAGATGCAGCACCCGCGCGCGAATTACCCCCAAAGGTGCTAGATGACGCCAGCTAAAATGGCACAGCTACATCGTGCAGAGCCAACAGGCCAGCGCGCCTGGAGCGAAGCCGAATTTTCCGCAATGTTGATGTCAAAGAATGCCCTATCCATCACATGCGATGATGGGTTTGCATTGGGCCAATTCTTGTTAGACGAAGCAGAATTGTTTCTGATCATGACAGAACCCAAACATCGCAGCCAAGGTGTAGGCCGGCGCATGTTAGCATTGTTTGAAGAACAGGCGTTCAGAAATCAAGTGCGCCGCATCATCCTAGAGGTTTCCGCCACCAACATAGCGGCTAGGGCGCTATACACATCCACTGGGTATCAGGAAATTGCAGTGCGCAAAAACTATTACACTTTCCCCAACGGAAGCCACGCTGACGCAATCGTTATGGAAAAATACCTGTGAAAAACAGATGGAAACGTAGAATAAGTTTCCAGTTTTCCACAGGAATTTGTGAAAAACCAGTTGACGATTTGACCATTCAACGGCCTTAATGCTGCATGGAATAACGCAGGGGGTGCCTGCGTTCTGAACCGGGAGAAATATCATGAGCATGATGAGCAAAATTTTAGGCGCGACAGCTGCATTGGCGCTAAGTGCGGGTGCCGCATTGGCAGAGCCTGCGCTAATCTTTGATCTGGGCGGCAAATTTGACAAATCATTCAACGAAGCTGCATTTAACGGCGCAACACGTTGGGCAGAAGATACAGGCGGTTCATTCCGCGAAATCGAATTGCAATCAGAAGCGCAACGTGAACAAGCACTGCGTCGTTTTGCAGAAGCAGGTGCAAACCCAATCGTCATGGCAGGTTTTGCCTTTGCCACTGCGCTAGAGTCAGTTGCTGCTGATTATCCAGACACCAAATTCGCAATTATCGATATGGTTGTTGATAAACCAAACGTGCGTTCAGTGGTCTTTAATGAACACGAAGGGTCATACCTGGTTGGCATGATGGCAGCACAAGCGTCAAAATCAGGTACAGTCGGCTTTATCGGTGGCATGGACATTCCGTTGATCCGTAAGTTCGCATGCGGTTATGTACAAGGTGTAAAAGCTGTTAACCCAGACGCAACAGTCATCCAAAATATGACTGGAACAACACCTGCCGCGTGGAACGATCCTCTTAAGGGCTCAGAATTGACCAAAGCACAAATCGCACAGGGTGCAGATGTTGTATACGCAGCAGCAGGTGGCACGGGTGTTGGCGTTCTGCAAACCGCGGCTGACGAAGGCATTTTGTCAATCGGCGTAGACAGCAACCAAAACTACATGCACCCAGGCAAGGTTTTGACATCGATGCTAAAGCGTGTGGACAATGCTGTTTATGATGCGTTCACACAAGGCGCAAATCTGGAAACTGGTTTCAACGTCATGGGCCTTGCAAACGGTGGTGTTGGTTATGCACTTGATGAACATAACGCATCATTGGTCAGCGCGGACATGCAGGCATCAGTAGATGCGGCAGCCGGGCAAATCGCATCAGGCGCATTGTCAGTGCACGACTACATGGCAGACAACGCTTGCCCGGTCGAATAACCAGATGAGCAATCCAAAGACACAGGGGCGGCAGGAAACTGCCGCCCCAGCCATTGAGCTGCAGGGAATTTCCAAAGCCTTTGGCCCAGTTCAAGCGAACAAAGATATTTCAATCCGCGTCATGCCTGGCACGATCCACGGGATCATCGGCGAAAACGGCGCGGGCAAATCGACATTAATGTCGATCCTTTTTGGTTATTACAAAGCAGACGCTGGCGAAATTTTCATCGGCGGACAAAAAACACAAATTCCAGATAGCCAAGCCGCGATTGCCGCAGGCATTGGTATGGTGTTCCAACATTTTAAATTGGTTCAGAACTTTACTGTTCTGGAAAACGTTATTTTGGGTGTAGAAGATGGGGCCCTGCTAAAAACATCTTTGAAAAATGCGCGTACAACGTTGCATCAATTGGCCCAAGAATACGAGCTTGAAGTTGATCCAGATGCAGTGATCGAAGACCTGTCAGTTGGCCACCAACAGCGCGTTGAAATCCTAAAGGCACTGTACCGTCAGGCAGAAATTCTAATCTTAGACGAACCCACAGGTGTCTTAACCCCAACAGAAGCTGATCAGCTTTTCCGTATCTTGCGCCGTCTGCGAGAAGAGGGAAAGACAATCATCCTAATCACGCATAAACTGCGTGAAATTATGGACATCACTGATACCGTATCCGTAATGCGGCGCGGTGAAATGACGGCCACAGTTAAAACCAGCGATACCAGCCCCCAAGAGTTGGCAGAACTTATGGTTGGGCGCAAAGTTTTGTTGCGGGTGGATAAAGTACCAGCCCAACCAAAAGAAGTCGTCCTGGAGATCGAAAACCTACGTGTCATCGATGATGCGGGCGTAGAGCGTGTAAAAGGGATCAATCTGAATTTACGCGCGGGCGAGGTGCTGGGTATTGCCGGGGTCGCGGGGAATGGTCAGTCTGAATTGCTAGAGGTATTAGGCGGATACCAAACCGCAACAGGAAAAATCACTGTGAACGGACAAGCGATTGATCTGAGCGGCAGAAAATCTGATGGTCAATCCCGCCGCGCACGTGGCATTGCACATGTGCCAGAGGATCGCCAAAGCGAAGGTTTGATTATGGATTACGCCGCATGGGAAAACGTTGTGTTTGGCTATCACGGCGATCCCAAATTTCAATCAGGCCTATTCATGAACAATACCGCCATTAAGGAAGATGCCGCAGGCAAAATGGAACGTTTTGACGTTCGCCCGCCTAACCCACGCTTGATGGCCAAAAATTTCTCGGGGGGAAACCAGCAAAAAATCGTCGTGGCCCGCGAAATTGAACGGGACCCAGATATTCTGTTGGTCGGTCAACCGACGCGCGGCGTTGATATTGGCGCCATTGAATTCATCCACAAACAAATCATCGCGCTACGGGATCGTGGAAAAGCGATTTTACTTGTATCCGTTGAGTTGGATGAGGTGCTGTCACTCTCGGATCGGATTGCCGTAATGTTTGATGGTAAGATTATGGGTGAACGCCTGCCACAAAACACGGACGAACGTGAACTGGGGCTGTTAATGGCTGGCGTTACAGAGGGGGCAAGCTGATGCAAAAAATGCCAGTCTGGGCTGATGTCATTTTAATCCCGCTTGTTTCGCTTTTGCTGGCGGCCTTGCTGTCTGCCGCTGTCATTGTCGGGATAGGCGAAGATCCACAAGCCGCGCTGAAACTGATGATTTCTGGTGCGCTTGGGTCTACATATGGATGGGGGTATACCCTTTATTATGCGACGAACTTCATCTTTACAGGCTTGGCCGTGTCCGTCGCCTTTCACGCGAAACTGTTCAACATCGGCGGTGAAGGTCAGGCGATGTTGGGGGGGCTGGGCGTTGCGCTTGTTGCGCTTTATATCCCATGGCCGCATTGGACCGTTGCACTGATTGGTTGCACCGTTGGTGCGGCACTACTTGGGGCTGCGTGGGCCTATATTCCCGCAGTTTTGCAGGCAAAACGTGGATCACATATCGTGATTACTACGATTATGTTTAACTTTATCGCCTTTGCATTACTCAATTACTTACTCGTAAACGTTATGCGCCCTGCGGGCTCTATGGATCCTGCCACAGCAAGTTTTCCTGCAGCAACACATCTGCCAACATTGCATCAGCTATTGGAACCCTTTGGCATCAAATTTTCCAAGGCTGCTCCGGCAAATGTCAGTCTGGTTGTTGCTCTAATTGCGGCTGTCTTTGTCTGGTTGCTGATCTGGCGTACGCGCTTAGGATATGAAATCCGCGCCTTTGGTCATTCAGAATCTGCTGCACGCTATGCGGGGATAAACCCCGTTCGGATCACAGTAATCGCGATGATGGTTTCTGGTGCACTTGCAGGAATGATGTCGCTAAACACAACAATGGGCGAAGGCGAACGGTTGATCCTTAATTCGACTGAAGGTGCAGGATTTATTGGGATCGCCGTTGCACTCATGGGGCGCAGCCATCCTGTTGGTGTTGTTGTTGCATCGATCCTGTTTGGTTTTCTCTATCAAGGGGGCGCCGAATTGGCACTTTGGACCAGTATACCGCGCGATTTGATCGTCGTGATCCAGGCCTTGGTCATTTTGTTCACAGGTGCTCTGGACAACATGGTGCGTATGCCGCTGGAACGTTTGTTCCTGATGTTTGGCCGCAAGGAAGGGTAAGAGATGTTGGATGTTTTAACTGATCTACTGACCGTCCTTGATTCAACCATGCGCCTATCGACGCCACTTTTGCTGGCCTGTCTTGCCGGGTTATTTTCCGAACGCGCTGGTATTTTTGATATCGGGCTTGAGGGCAAAATGCTGGCCGCTGCGTTCTTTTCCGCGGCTTTTGCCTATGTAACTGGAAATGTTTGGCTGGGGCTGGCCGCCGGCATCGGCGCGTCGATACTATTGTCATTGCTACACGGTGTGGCGTCGATCACATTTCGTGGCAATCAACTGATATCGGGCGTTGCAATCAACTTCCTTGCTGCGGGGATGACGGTTTTAATCGCCCAAAGCTGGTTTAAGCAAGGAGGTCGTACGCCTGCACTGATCAGTGGGGGACGTTTTGAAAACATAATACTGCCCTTTGCTGATGCACTGAATGTCGTTCCAATCATCGGTCCATTTTATAACGAGGTTGTTTCTGGCCACACCATCCTGGTCTATGTGGCATTATTAATGGTACCGCTGACATGGTGGATCCTGTTTAGAACACGTTTTGGGTTACGTCTGCGCGCCGTTGGCGAGGCACCTGAGGCGGTGGATACTGCGGGGGTATCCGTTATTGGCATGCGCTATAGCGCGGTGATTATTTGCGGCGTTTTATGCGGTATTGCGGGCGCTTATATGGCAACAGGGCTACAGGCTGGTTTCGTTAAGGATATGACCGCCGGTCGTGGATATATCGCATTGGCCGCCTTGATATTTGCAAAATGGCGTCCTTGGTATGCGCTCTCCTCTTGCTTATTGTTCGGCTTTTTGCAGGCGGTTGCCCTGCGACCCGACTTAATCAAAGGGTATCTAGGGTTTGAAGTTCAGGTACAGCTATTAGACGCCCTGCCCTATATACTAACCGTTGTGATCCTGGCTGGATTTGTAGGCAAAGCGATCCCACCGCGTGCAGGTGGCGAACCCTATGTGAAAGAACGATAAATTTTACACTCTCTTGGGCCATTAATGCCCAAGAGGGGTTGCAATTTTTGAATGTCTTGCGTTAGGGATGTTCATGCAAATCTACCTACCTATCGCCGAAGTTTCCGTGAACATATTTCTCCTCCTTGGATTGGGGGGAATTGTTGGTGTTTTGTCTGGAATGTTTGGGGTCGTTCAAGATCCTCGTCGTGAAGCATCTCGCGCGCCGGCGCTGGAGCGAGCTTCTCGACGCGGCGAGCTTCGAGGCGATGGACACGGACGGCGACGGCAAGCTCCAGACCG
>CAXABH010000036.1:0-10595 GCA_963966925.1 uncultured Rhodobacterales bacterium | reverse complement strand
TCGGGACTGGCCACATTAGAGAAAAACGTCGCGGAGCTAAGCGCAGCGCTTGAAGCAAGCCCTGAGCTAAACGACCTGATCAACTCACCTGTTTATTCGCGTGAAGAACAAGGTGCAGCGATTTCAGCCGTAGCCGCGAAAATGAAACTTATGCCAACACTTGCCAATGCTTTGGCACTGATGGCAACAAAGCGTCGCTTGTTCGTATTGCCAGCACTGACTGGTCAACTGCGTGCATTGATCGCCGAAGAAAAAGGCGAAGTAACCGCCGAAGTGATCTCGGCAAAGGCGATGACGAAAACGCAGATTGACAAATTGGCCAAAGCGATCAAATCGCGCATTGGCAAAGATGTGAATATCGACGCGTCTGTTGATGAAGCACTCATCGGTGGTCTTGTCGTTAAAGTGGGCTCTCAAATGATCGACACGTCGATCCGCTCCAAACTAAATTCCCTTCAGAATGTAATGAAAGAGGTCGGATAAATGGGTATCCAAGCAGCCGAAATTTCTGCGATCCTTAAGGACCAGATCAAGAACTTTGGCCAAGAAGCCGAAGTGGCCGAAGTCGGTCGCGTATTGTCCGTTGGTGACGGTATCGCGCGTGTGCACGGTCTAGATAACGTACAAGCTGGTGAAATGGTCGAATTTCCTGGCAACATCCAAGGTATGGCCTTGAACCTAGAGAGCGACAACGTTGGTGTTGTTATCTTTGGCTCTGACCGTGATATCAAAGAAGGCGACGTTGTTAAGCGTACAAATTCTATTGTGGACGTTCCTGCAGGCATGGGCCTATTGGGTCGCGTTGTTGATGGTCTGGGCAACCCACTTGACGGCAAAGGTGCAATCGATGCATCAGAACGCCGTGTTGCTGACGTAAAAGCGCCAGGCATCATCCCACGTAAATCAGTTCACGAACCAATGGCGACAGGCCTGAAGTCAGTTGACGCGATGATCCCGATCGGTCGCGGTCAGCGTGAATTGATCATTGGTGACCGTCAAACTGGTAAAACAGCGGTGGCATTGGACACGATCCTTAACCAAAAAACATACAACGAAGCCGCTGGCGATGACGACAGCAAAAAGCTTTATTGTATCTATGTTGCGGTTGGCCAAAAGCGTTCAACAGTTGCACAGTTGGTGAAGAAGCTGGAAGAAAGCGGCGCGATTGAGTATTCAGTTGTTGTTGCGGCGACTGCGTCTGACCCGGCACCTATGCAGTTCTTGGCGCCATACGCGGCGACAGCGATGGCAGAATATTTCCGTGACAACGGCAAGCACGCATTGATCATCTACGATGACCTATCTAAGCAAGCTGTTTCATATCGCCAGATGTCACTTCTACTTCGTCGTCCACCCGGACGTGAAGCGTATCCAGGTGACGTTTTCTATCTTCACTCACGTCTATTGGAACGTTCAGCGAAGTTGAACGAAGATCACGGCGCAGGTTCATTGACTGCTCTGCCGATCATTGAAACACAAGGCGGCGACGTTTCTGCGTTTATTCCGACAAACGTGATTTCGATTACAGACGGTCAGATCTTCTTGGAAACAGAATTGTTCTACCAAGGTATCCGCCCAGCGGTGAACACAGGTTTGTCTGTTTCTCGTGTTGGTTCGTCTGCACAAACAAACGCGATGAAATCAGTTGCGGGTCCAGTTAAACTGTCACTTGCTCAGTATCGTGAAATGGCGGCCTTCGCTCAGTTTGGTTCAGACCTTGATGCAGCAACACAACAGTTGTTGAACCGTGGTGCACGCCTAACCGAGCTTATGAAGCAGCCGCAGTATTCGCCTTTGACAAACGCAGAAATCGTATGTCTGATTTTCGCGGGTACAAACGGATACCTAGACAGTGTTGAGGTCAACCAAGTTGGTCGTTTCGAAGCGGGCCTTTTGGCGCATCTGCGCGGCAAGCATTCGGACCTTTTGGACTACATCACAAATGAAGATCCAAAAATCAAAGGCGAAGCTGAGACAAAAATCCGCGCCGCGTTGGATGAATTCGCAGCAGATTTCGCATAAGGGGACGCGGCTATGCCAAGTCTGAAGGACTTAAAAAACCGGATCGAGAGTGTTAAAAACACTCGTAAGATCACCAAAGCCATGCAGATGGTCGCGGCAGCAAAATTGCGCCGCGCCCAAGAAGCAGCTGAGGCCGGTCGTCCCTATGCAGAGCGTTTTAACGCGGTATTGGGTTCACTTGCGTCATCAGTTGGTGGTTCGGACTCTGCTCCGATGCTGCTACGTGGTACGGGATCTGATCAGACCCATTTGCTTGTCGTCATGACAGCAGAACGGGGCCTGTGCGGTGGATTTAATTCGAACATCGCAAAACTTGCAAAACAGCACGCAGCGGACCTTGTTGCTGCGGGCAAAACAGTAAAGATCATCACAGTAGGTAAAAAAGGGCGCGACAGCATGAAGCGCGACCTTGGCGATCACTACATTGAACATGTTGATCTTTCTGAAGTTAAGCGCATTGGTTATTTAAACGCGCAAGATATCGCAAAAGGCGTCCTATCTCGTTTCGAGGCAGGGGAATTCGACGTAGCAACCATTTTTTATGCGCGCTTTATCAACGTCGTTAGCCAGGTGCCAACAGCACAGCAAATCATCCCCGCGTCGTTTGAAGTGACAAAGGGTGATGCCGTTGCAACGCTATATGACTACGAACCAGACGAAGAGGCCATTTTGGCGGATCTTCTTCCACGTGGTGTAGCGACGCAGATTTACACGGCATTGCTGGAAAATGGCGCATCCGAGCAAGGTGCACGGATGTCTGCGATGGACAACGCGACCCGCAACGCGGGTGACATGATCGACAAACTGACAATTGAATTTAACCGCTCGCGTCAGGCTGTCATTACCAACGAGCTTATTGAAATCATCTCGGGCGCAGAAGCGCTCTAAGAACCGGAGACGAAACTATGGCAAACGCAAAAGGCAAAATCACTCAGGTGATCGGCGCCGTTGTGGACGTGCAGTTCGATGATCACCTACCAGAGATCTTGAACGCGCTAACCACTGATAATAACGGTAAGACACTGGTTCTGGAAGTTTCCCAGCACCTTGGTGAAAATACTGTACGTACAATCGCGATGGACGCGACCGAAGGTCTTGTTCGTGGCCAAGCGGTCGCCGACACACAAGGCCCAATCTCAGTTCCAGTTGGCAACGCCACATTGGGACGTATTTTGAACGTTGTTGGTGAACCTATCGACGAACAAGGTCCTGTGAACGCAGAAGAAACACGCGCAATTCACCAACCAGCACCTGAATTCAGTGAACAATCAACAGAATCAGAAGTACTGGTCACTGGTATTAAGGTTATCGACCTGCTGGCGCCGTATGCCAAAGGTGGTAAAATCGGCCTATTCGGTGGTGCTGGTGTTGGTAAAACAGTTTTGATCATGGAACTGATCAACAACATTGCTAAAGTGCACTCTGGCTTCTCCGTTTTTGCGGGTGTGGGCGAGCGTACTCGTGAAGGTAATGACTTATATCACGAAATGATTGAATCAAACGTTATTAAGCCTGACAATCTATCTGACTCTCAGGTGGCACTTGTTTACGGTCAGATGAACGAACCTCCCGGAGCGCGTGCACGTGTTGCGTTGACAGGTTTGACATTGGCGGAACAGTTCCGTGATCAGTCAGGTACAGACGTTTTGTTCTTTGTTGACAACATCTTCCGCTTTACACAGGCGGGTTCTGAGGTGTCTGCGCTATTGGGTCGTATCCCATCTGCTGTGGGTTACCAGCCAACATTGGCAACAGACATGGGCGCAATGCAGGAACGTATTACATCAACTAAAAATGGTTCGATTACATCGATCCAGGCGGTTTATGTTCCAGCGGATGACCTTACTGACCCTGCGCCTGCGACAACATTTGCGCACTTGGATGCGACAACTGTTTTGTCACGTGCGATCTCAGAGCTTGGTATCTACCCTGCGGTTGACCCACTAGACTCCTCTTCACGTCTTATGGATCCATCTGTTGTTGGTGAAGAACACTATGAAGTTGCGCGTTCTGTTCAAGGTATCTTGCAGCGCTATAAATCACTTCAGGACATCATTGCAATTTTGGGCATGGACGAATTGTCAGAAGAAGACAAACTGACAGTTGCACGCGCACGTAAGATCCAGCGTTTCTTGTCACAGCCATTCGACGTTGCGAAAGTGTTTACAGGTTCTGATGGGGTTCAGGTCCCAATGGAAGACACAATCGCATCGTTTAAAGCTGTTGTGGCTGGTGAATATGACCATTTGCCAGAGGGTGCCTTCTACATGGTTGGTGGCATCAACGAAGTGATCGCAAAAGCTGAAAAAATGGCGGCGGACGCGGCCTAAAGGAGGCCTAAATGGCAGACACAATGCAATTTGACCTAGTCAGCCCAGAGCGTCGCGTTGCGTCGCTCGAGGTGACGTCGGTTCAAATCCCAGGTGCGGATGGTGACATGACTGCTATGCCGGGTCATGCACCACTGATTACCACGCTTCGCCCAGGCATTTTGCGTGTCGAAAGCACAGGCGGAACGCAAGAGTATGTTGTCACTGGCGGCTTTGCCGAAATTGGTGAGAACCTTTCAGTTTTGGCCGAACGTGCATTGCCACGTCAGGAAATGACACAAGAAACGTTTGACGCAATTGTAGAAGAGGCACGCGCCGCTTTGAACAATGCGAAAGAGGTTTTTGTAAACGAACCTGGTCCAGTTGATGATGCAGCCAAGCTGTTATCTGATATGGTGGCTATGGGTGGTGATATTGGTTTGAACGCCAATAACTAGGTCCCCAAACAGATGGAAATTTAAACCCGCTACACGGTCGTGTGGCGGGTTTTTTTATGTCAAAACGCACGTCGGTATAACGTCGGTATCGTGTCGGTATGACGTAGGTGTTTGTGGGTTATTAGACTGCGTTCCGGCAAACGTATCGCGTGTCCTGCGCCGTCCTTTTCTCTGTACAGGTTAGATAAGATTTTAGCGCCGCGCCATCATGGCCAATCGGATAAGGCTACGTTCCACCAATTCCATTGCTGGGGCACGTTGACCTGCTGAACGAAGTTGTAAATCAAGATCGGTCAATACGCTTAGCGCGTCCTGCAGTTTACGACCACCCCAATGCTGTGCCTGACGCACAATCATATCGCGGCGTGGCCCGTAGACGGGAGGACGCAGTTTGCCAACCCCATTCGCAGCACCACCAGGATCACTTGCAGCAGTAAAGAGCGTTTTGAAATGCCGCGCTGCGCCTATGGTCAGGGTCACTGGTTGCATACCCTGATCCTTTAGCCGCGTCATCACGGGGCCGATTTGATCCGCGCGACCACTGGCTACAATATTTAAGATGTCATCTAATTCAGCCTCGGCCGAGGTAGGAGCGCAGGCCTCAATATCAGGTGTGCTGACAGGCGTATCATCCCCGTATTTATATAGTGCGAGCTTTTCAAGGGTTTGGCGAAAATCACCGGGTTCCAAATCTCGTGCTAAGGCGTTTAATGTATCCATCGCATCCATTGGAATATGTGTTAGGCCCGCTTTTTTCAAATCTGCTTCGATTTCGGCACGTGTGGGCGGATTGTCATAGATCGGTGCGCATTTCGCACTGGCATGCGTTTCAAAACCCTTGCGTAGGGATGAACTGGGCTTTAGCTGACCTGCGGTCACTACTATCGTTGCATCACCCTGTTCCCATGCGGCGATCCCGTCTAACACAATTTTTGAAACTGCATCGGCGGCCTCTTCGATGAAAACGGCGCGCTGACCTGGAAAAAACCCCTGCGCCTTTAAGGCGTCTTGCAACATAGCGGGTTCTTTCTTTAGCTCACTTGCACTAAAGCGCGCTAGGCGCATTTCTTCGTCGGCATGCGCCCCTAATAAATTTTTCAGATATTCTTCACGCTTTAATGCCACGCGCATGGCGTCCGCACCATAAAACAAAACTGCAGGTGTGCGATCATCTGGTTTTGCAACTAATGCTGATATATCCCGCCCATTTAGTTTCATGCAGCACCATAAAACATTAAATCACGCATGACCTCATCCGCCAATTGTTGCATCAATCTGCGTTCTGCATTCCGTTCTGCCGCTTGCGTTGCGGCGGATGATCCATTGGTGGAATACCCTACAAAGGCGCGTTTGTTTTGGGTATACACGACCGCATTCGTTTCAAGGTTACGCAGCATGAATGTCACGCTGCCTTCAACTTGTTGGCGTAGGGATTGACCATCTGGTGTAATTGCCGAGCGCGTAGTTGATTTGGACAATTTATAGGACAGCCCATAACGGGGCAACGGGGGTGCGCCGCCCAACCGATCCTCTAACGCATTTCGAAAATAAAATGAACTGCGGTCACGTGGTGTTTCCAGCGATATTGACGATACGATATCATCGACGGATTGTATTTGGTTCGCAGGCTGCAACGCGCAGCCTGCTAATAATGCGCCACTTAGGGTTAAAAATGTTCTTCGGTTAGATAACCACATTTACGATCCGTCCGGGGACAACGATCACTTTTTTCGGGCTTGCCCCGTGAAGCGCCCGCACCACAGCATCCTGCGCAAGCGCAAGTTTTTCAACCTCTTCTTTTGGCATGTCTTTGGCTACGCTGATTTCCGCGCGTCGTTTTCCGTTCACTTGAATTGGCATTGTCACTTCGTCATCAACTAACAATGCAGGGTCCGCCTTGGGCCACGACGCGTTTATCACCAACCCTTCACCGCCCAACATTGACCAAACTTCCTCGGCCAAGTGCGGTGTCATGGGGGCCATCATTTGTGCAAGGGTGCGCATTGCCATCGCCTTGGTTTCGGATCCTGATTTGGATTTGGCAATGGTGTTTGTGAACCCATAAAGACGCGCGATTGCGGCATTGAAACCAAAACTTTCGATGCCTTGGGTGATGTCGTGGATTGCCTTGTGCGTTTCCTTCAACAAAATCTTATCTTGGTCATTTGCTGCAACCTCAGTGCCTGCACAATCCAAGGCAAGTCGATAAACACGACCCAAATGTTTTGCAGCCGCCTCTGCGCCTGATGCCGTCCATTCCACATCGCGTTCTGGTGGGCTGTCAGATAGGACAAACCAACGGGCGGTATCGGCACCAAAGGCATCGATGATCGCCAACGGATCAACCACGTTGTTTTTCGATTTTGACATTTTGGCGGATGGAATGATGTCCAGTTCTGATCCGTCCTCGATCAAGAATGCCTTGCCATCGCGCAAGTCAACTTGTTCGGGGTAATAGTAAACGGGGCGTCCATCCTGACCATCGCGTTTATAAATTGCGTGTGTCACCATGCCTTGTGTAAATAAGGCGTTAAAGGGTTCAACCGCACTTTGGGGCAGGTGGCCACAGATCTGCATCGCGCGCGCGAAAAAGCGGGAATAAAGCAAGTGCAAAATCGCGTGTTCAATGCCGCCGATATACTGATCCACATTCATCCAATAGGCGATATCATCTGCATTGGTGGGTGTATCTGCGCGCGGGGATGTAAAGCGTGCAAAATACCATGAACTGTCCACGAATGTATCCATTGTGTCTGTTTCACGCAGCGCATCCTGACCGCAGGATGGGCAGGAACACTGGCGCCATGTTGGATGGCGATCCAATGGGTTCCCTGGTTTGTCAAAGCTGACATCATCGGGCAAACGGATGGGCAGGTTTTCCTTTTTCTCAGGGACGACACCACAGCTGTCGCAGTGAACAACGGGAATCGGGCATCCCCAATAACGCTGACGGCTCAGGCCCCAATCACGAAGGCGGAACTTTGTAACACCTTTGCCCCAGCCTGCATTCTCGGCAAATTCGATTGTGGCGGCGATAGCCTGATCGCCAGTGGCCTCATCCAAACCTGCAAAATGGTTGACCCACTTTACCTTTTCGGACTTTGCTGGAACGAAGGCCGTGTTTTCAACGGGTGTCTGATCATCCAACGCATAGAATGTATCTGTGACGGGTAAATCGTATTTGCGTGCGAAGTCCAAATCGCGCTGGTCGTGTGCAGGGCAGGCGAAAATCGCACCCGTTCCATAATCCATCAGGATAAAATTCGCAATCCAGACCGGCAATTCCCAATCCGGGTTTAAAGGGTGACGCACGCGCAGGCCTGTGTCGTATCCCTTTTTCTCGGCTTTTTCCATATCCGCTTCAGATGTCGACATCTGACGGCATTCTTTATTAAACGCTTCAACCTGTGGGTCTGATTTTTCCAAGTGGCGCGCCAGAGGGTGATCTGCCGAAATCCCAACAAAGGATGCACCCAGCAGTGTATCGGGGCGTGTGGTGTAAACGGCAATATCCTGATGCCCGTCTGGACCGTCAATCAGATCAAAGGCAAATTCCAAGCCGCGTGATTTACCGATCCAGTTTTGCTGCATCAATTTCACTTTGGCGGGCCAATCATCCAGTCCGTCAATTTCACCCAGTAAATTTTCGGCGTGTTCTGAAATTTTAAAGAACCACTGCGTCAGCTCTTTTCGTTCTACAATCGCGCCTGATCGCCAGCCACGACCGTTTTCGACCTGTTCGTTGGCCAAAACGGTCATATCCACTGGATCCCAGTTGACCACGGCGTTTTTGCGATAGACCAAATCGTGTTCCAGAAAATCAAGGAATAGCGCCTGTTGTTGGCCGTAATATTCTGGATCGCAGGTGGCGAACTCACGGCTCCAATCAATCGAAAGCCCAAGCGGTTTCATTTGATCTTTCATCGTTGCGATGTTGGAATAAGTCCATTCCTTAGGGTGGCCGCCAATTGCCATCGCTGCGTTTTCTGCGGGCATTCCGAATGCATCCCATCCCATTGGGTGCAAAACATTGTGGCCTGTGGACATTTTGTAGCGCGCAATCACGTCACCCATGGTGTAATTACGCACGTGTCCCATATGGATTCGGCCCGAAGGGTAGGGGAACATTTCCAGCACATAATATTTTGGCTTGGCCTCATCACGCTTTGCCTCAAACACATTTGCAGTGTCCCAAGCCGCCTGCCATTTTGCTTCGATTTGTGTTGCCTCGTATCGCGACATCAATCTGTTCCCAAGTCATTTAAAATCCACACTCACTGATACTGTGATGTGGGAACAGGGTCTAGTGCCGATCATGTGTTTTTCCATTGATCTTTTCGCGTTTCAGTTATTGCAATGCCAGATGGTAATATGCCTTAAAAAGAGCCTCTAAATTTAACATGTCTCCTTCAAAACAAGGTTTTCTGGTCAAGCATTAATAATTTTTGAATTTTTTCCGCTTCTTTATCACTGCCGTAAACTCGTCAAAAATTCGCCATTTTGCGTGGCTACGTTGGTGAAGAACTCATAACTCACTGAGTTTCATACAAGGGGATTAAGACTATGAGCCATTATCAAAGTAGGCTGCTCATGGGAATGCAAGCACGTCTGAAAGGTGCCGCGAATCCTTAAACCGCGCCTTTAGTGTTTGCGGAGATTTTTTGACGGCGCTGGAAATGTGCGGCAAGGATCAATCGTAAACCCCCACACTTATTAGATTTACGTAACGAGTAACGAAAATGAAATTGGCAAACGCTAAAGTGCCAATTTCTGACGATTTTCTAAATCAAAAGTGATCTCAATAATCAGTTTTAGAAATAGACGAACCACTCGACGGAGACATGGCAATGTTAAAAAATATCCTATCAAGAATGGTCCTAGAAACCACTTACGTTGCGAAATTCGCAAGTATGACCACAGTTGCGGCGATTGCAGTGGTTTTATTCGCTCAACCAGCACACGCACAAGATCTGCCACCTAGCCCGACAGGACAATGTAAGTTCAATTGGAATATTTGGACGTCTGCGATCACTCAGGCGCAAACGTTGGTGCCAGAGTCAGAGAACCCAATGACATATGGTGGAACAAAAATAAATACGTCATTAGGTACTGACATGTGGTACAGTCCTCCCGGTGGGGTGCCAAATTTTGCCTACACTGAAGTAAATGACGGAGGTAAGCCCGCCGATATTCCGTCTTTTACGACTGAGTTTATATATGGAATCGGTCGGTTTGTTAGCATTCCGAACGAGAGCCGAACTGTTACAATTACGGATTCAGGCGCATATGAAGGCCATGCGCTGGTTGTGTTTGATAGCGGGGGCCATCAAATCGCGCGATATCCAGACGCTGCAACAGTCACAAATCAAGGGAAATATTACATTAAATCCGGGGGCAATGGGGGCCCAGATGCAGAAGGTGTCCAGAAACCTGGATCATGGTCGGATACCTTTACCTTTACGGTGCCAGCGGATGGCGAATATTATCTGCACTATATCATCATCGATTCTGGGTATGCTTACAATTCGATTACGTCGAGCCTATGTAAAACGACGCCATTGTCAGCAGCAGACGATTCATTTGGACCCATTTCTGCGGGCATTGGTGCAAGTACGACAAATGTTGTTGCCAATGATGAACTGAATAATGTGGCGAACCCCGATATTGGCACGGAAGTAATGGATGTTTCCATCAATTCCGCGGGCAATGCGACTGATGGTTCAGTTCTTGGTTTAGATATAACGCCAACTTTGGGCAGCATTACGATGGATAGGGGCACAGGAGCGCCCGCGGATGCGGTTTTGTC